>CAZEQP010000217.1:0-5878 GCA_964514345.1 uncultured Candidatus Obscuribacterales bacterium | reverse complement strand
TGAGACCCACTCTTCAAATGAAGCAAAATTTCCAGCGGCAAAGGTCAGGTATACGACAAGCATAATCGAGGCGACTAGTCCAAATACAGCCATTCCTATGACTGTAATCACCAGAAGTTTGCGATTGCGATCATTCATTGGTTTAGTCTTCCTTTGTGTCCCAATTTTAACAAAAATTCTTTTTTGTGAAAGTTGCGACTTTACTTTGACTGAACAGTGCCAATAACAAGTTAGCCCGAAGTGTTACTAAAAACTATTTTGAGAGGTGGACGGTATGAGCGATCTGTCTGATGAACTCAAAGGTTGGTTCGCGTATGTCACAGATTCGGAGCAGACGAATAATGCTACCGCTATAAGAGCGCACTTGCATCATCATCTTGAGCAGTATCTCAAGATGCATTCCTGCCCGAGCTGTGAAATTAAAGAGGAGGACAAAGATAACTTCTTGCGGGGAAGCTTGATGGAGCACAACCGCTTAAGACATCTGGTCAACACGGATAAAATAGCCCTTGCATACTGGAGACACGGTCATGAAGGGACTTGCAATCCAATAAATAACGAATGGATGGGTGGAGTGCCTGTTACTTGCGCCGGAGCTGAAATGATGCAACCAGGCATGGGAATGGAAGAAGAATGCTTCAATTCTTTCCTGGCTTATTCTGTAAAAGAAAGGCTGGTGCATCAATACTTCATTGATTCAGGCTCCCAATCAAGGTCTGCCAATTCAAAACGTTATGTTGCCAGTTGTGATCAAAACAACGAGGTTTACCTGCCGACCGAATCCAGTTTGCTTGCTCAAGTGGCCGGGAATCTAGCTTATGCAGATAAAACACTGGAAAATCTCTCACATGATGTCGATCCAATGATAAGAGCTGCTGTTGCTGGCAATATTCACACACCTGCTGATACTTTAAGCGAACTTTCTGGTGACTGTCATCCTTTAATTCGTTGTGCACTGGCTCTTAACTCTGCTACTCCTGATGAGCTAGTGGAGCCGTTATTGAATGATCAAGACCCTGATGTGGTAAGAGCCGCCATCAAACATTTCGAAATGAGAGAGATGCTGACCAAAGAAGTGGCAAAACCAAAAACCAAAACTAAAGCAAGAAGCAAAACAGGTAAAAGCAAGAAGCGGAAAGGAACAAAACGGGCATTGCGAATAGCTATTTAGTTCGGCTGAGCACTTCGGTCGCTTCTTAATAGCGATGGATTTTTCATTCCAAACAAACGATAATACTTTGTTTGAATATGACAGCCCATACACGATTCCACTCGGCCTGACGATGTCACTGTTTTGCCGTCCGCTGTCACTGTTCCGTAAACCCAGCCTTGATCTGTATCTTTTGTTTTGCGATCTAGCTTGGTCATGATGAACAATGCGTTTCTGTAAGATCCTTTAGGATTGAAATTATGTGGTGATTCAATTGCGCTTTGTGGAACCCACGCTTCTTTAACCACAGTCTGCCCGACTTTAGGTGCTTTGCCTTCAACATACTCGCTTCGATCAGCAGCAAACAAATAATAGAGCTTTCTTTCGTGCGGACCTTTGCCGGCTGCACTCTTTCTGAGCTTGGGAGCAGGCGGGGCAGCACACAGTGCAGGCGCCCAGCGTGACATGTCATCCACCTTTCCGTAGCTCTCATACTTTGCCGCGATTTCAAGCAATTGTTTGTGAAAAGCTGGATTATTCACCGTTTTTTTCTTTTCTTCTTCGCAAAAACAATGCGGAGCCAGAAAAGCAAAAACCAGTAGAAATGAAGATATCGCCGCGACTTTGTTTTTCATATTAATCCTGGGCATTTAACCGAGTTTTCTCATTATAATGAAAATAACGGCTGTTAAACGGTAATTAGGCATGGACGAATTCAAGATTGTTTCGGATCAAAAAGTACTCAAAGACCTGGATGGTTGTCTGGGCGATAAATATTTATCCAATATGGCAGAAAAATATGCCCGTTTGCTCACCGGCAAATCAAAAACAAGTGACTGGCAATTTCCTAAACCAGTCCAGAATGTAAAACCCAAACGCAAGCGCGGCTGCTATTAGGGCTTCTTCGGTTTTGTAGGCGGAGGAGGAGTCGGCATGGGAGGCGGCGGCGGCGGTGGCTGCTGTTGCTTCTTCTCTTTCTCTCTTTTCTTGCGCTCTAATTCAGCGACCAATCGGGCAGTTTTTTCTTCTGCTTCTTTGTCCTGTTCGGCTCTTTTTTCTTTCTGCTTTTGCACAGCCATTTGTTGCATGCGGAAGCGTTCATGATCTTCTTTGTTGCGGCGGCGCTGCATTTCTTCTCTTTTGCGGCGCTCCTCACGCTCTCTATCCTGGCGTGCACGACTCTCAGCTTCCATTTTTTTGCGTCTTTTCTCTAGCTCAGACATGCGTGCTCCCTTAAATTAAATCGGACCAGAATTGAACCAAGGTCTATTGGCTACTATATCAAATTATCTCGTCCGGGCTAAATTTTCTTGCCACTCCCGTTTTTCTGGCGGTTTCAGCCACTGCTCTGGCTACATTTTCAGCCACTGCCGGATTAAACACACCGGGGATAATGTAATCCTCGCTCAGTTCTCGCTCTGAGATAACATCGGCTATGGCGTAGGCGGCAGCCAATTTCATTTCTTCATTAATGTCTTTGGCTCGAACATCCAGGGCGCCTCTGAAAATGCCGGGAAAAGCAAGAACATTATTTATCTGATTGGGATAGTCGGAACGCCCCGTAGCCATAATGCGGACATGACCGACAACTTCTTCCGGCATGACTTCAGGGGTAGGATTAGCCATGGCAAAAACGATGGCATCTTTACCCATGGCTCTTATGTCTTCAGCTTTTACAGTGCCCGGACCGGACAATCCAAGAAACAAATCGGCGCCGCGCAGTGCTTCTGAAATATTGCCTTTGAAGTTTTCCGGATTGGTGTGTTCGGCAAACCACTCTTTCATAAAATTGAGATTGTCGCGACCCTTGTAAATGGCGCCCTGACGATCAAAACCGATAATATTTTTGGCGCCGGCACTCATCAAGATTTTGGAACAGGCAACACCAGCAGCTCCCACACCACTGACAATAATTTTCAAATCTTCGATTTTTTTATTGACTATTTTCACTGAGTTTATCAATGCGGCAAGCACCACTATGGCGGTGCCGTGTTGATCATCATGGAAAACGGGGATGTCCAGCTCTTTTTTCAATCGAGTTTCTATTTCAAAACAACGTGGAGCCGAAATATCCTCCAGATTGATGCCACCAAATACAGGGGCAAGATGTTTGACTGCGTTTATGATCTCTTCTGTATCTTGTGTGGCAAGACAAATGGGAAAAGCATCCACTTTGCCGAATTCTTTAAAGAGCATGCATTTGCCTTCCATCACAGGTAGTGCGGCTTCCGGACCTATATTGCCCAGACCCAACACAGCCGATCCGTCAGTAAGAACAGCTACAGTGTTTCCCTTAATGGTCAGGTTATATGTTTTATCCAAATTGTGGTGAATCGCCATGCAAACCCGCGCCACACCGGGTGTGTAAGCCATAGACAGATCGTCGCGAGTAGCTAAAGTAACTTTGTTGGTCACTCTAATTTTGCCGCCCAGATGCATCAAAAAGGTTCGATCCGAAACATGCACCACCTGACAGCCGTTAATATTTTTCAGCTCGGCAACCAGGTTTTCGCCATGCAATTCGTCGCGTACTTTTACAGTAATGTCCCGGACAACAGAATCACCGTCAAAACCGTGAATGTCTATCGCTCCAATATCAGCGCCCATTTCACCAATTTTGGATGTAATTTCGCCCAGACTGCCTGGGTTATTCAGCATTTTCAAGCGCAGCGTGAGACTGTAACTGGCGCTGGTTTTGATTTTGGCGGCGCTATTGAGATTGGTAGAACTCATTGTGATTCCCCGATGAATTGCATTACTACTAATAGATCTTGACACGCCTTGACCTGTTGCTTCCTTAAATGTGTTAAGCTCAACCGCAATATGTCCCAAGTCTTGTCAGACTTTCGGTTGACAAGGAGGATTTTGCTTTATGACACGTGAAAACAAAGAAATAATCGGCAATTATGAAACCACTAAATCAGGTCTTGTCACCAGGCGTGAAATACTGATGATGGGCGCAATGGCAGCCTCAGTCGGACAAATAATTGGCACAGCCGCAGGCGCTCAATCGCGCGAAGCCGCCGCCGGAGCCGCTCCCGCTTCAGGGAAAGGAACCGCCGACGCACCTTACGTAGCAAAAGATTTCAACACACTGGCTGGAACTCTTGATGGACTTTCCGCTTCACAAATCAAACAGCACCTCAAGCTTTATACAGGTTATGTAGATAAAGCCAACGCCATTTCCAAATCATTGAAAGATGTTGATTTGACCACGGCGAACGCAACATACTCGGCTGTGCGTGAGCTTTTAATCGAACAAAGTTTTGCAGTCAACGGTGTTGTTTATCACGAATTTTATTTCGGAAACCTTGGCAAAAAAGGCGACGGTCCCACAGGCAATTTGAAAGCGGCTATTGATGAGCGTTGGGGATCGCAAGCCAAATTCGCCGATTTTCTAAAAGCGGCAGGCAAAAGCGCTCGCGGCTGGGTCATAATCGGCTGGAACACAAGAAGCGGATCGCTTGACGCTTTCGCGCTGGATACACACAATATTTTCTCACCGGCAAATATCGTACCTGTACTGGTGCTCGACGTTTACGAGCATGCTTATATGATCGACTACGGCGTGGACAGACCCAAATATCTGGATGCATTCTTGAGCAATCTAAACTGGGAAGTAGTAAGCAAGCGCTTTGCCGCTGCTTCAAAACATCCTTCCGGCTGGGACGCTACTCTATAATTCTGGAGCCCGGCTCAACACGAGAGATCAAGTCAGTAAAAGAGTTGGCGACTAGACACATATTGTCAAACGGCCAATTTTCAGGCATGGGCAATCCTTCGTCTTCATAATAGCTCGGCTCTATAAATCCATCCCAAAACCAGAAATAGATTTTATTTCTATGTTCGCCAGCTAGACCAAGCAGAAATTGATTGGAACAAAAATCATTAGCAATCACCAGCATTTGACTGGGCAGAACTTCATACAATGGCAAAGTCTTTAAATTAATTAGAAGGCTGTGTCCATCATCCAGACCACCTAAGAACGTACCTGTTTCTACAAAATCCACCGGTAGCTCTGAGTAGCCTTCCGGGGGCGGCTCAATAGTTTTCACTTTGGCTGACGGAGAATAAAATGACCAACCGTAATGTAGGATAAATTCTTTGTAGTCATCAGGCAGATCCGCTTCAAGCAGTTCTTCTATTTCTTTCAGTTCATCAAGGGAACAGGGAATGAAATCGTCTTTGCAAGGACGCAATTTTGGAGTTTCAGGATATTGTTGCATTATAATCCTTGCCTTTTTTTATAGCCATATCCGGTGTGTCCAAAATAGTTGTGAATTTTGCTGGGAACTACCTGAAAAGTATGAGATTCTTCCGAGAAATCACGAAAATGATGAAGATCTAGCTTGTTAGCACTTAAATACTGTCTGACTTTTTCCTCGCTATCCAAATTCATCCATTTACTTTTTGCGAGGTTTTTTACAAAAAGAGCTTTGTCAGTTTGATATCCAGTTATTTTGCCCCAGTGTGCGTGATTTATTTTGTCAGGAGTAAATTCGATAAAATCTGGAACACCTTTCTCCATCGGAATTAAAATCGATTCACTCATATTAAACAATTTTCGTGATGCCTCATCAGGTCGAAAATAAAGCTTACCGTTCGAGGTTAGATACGCTCCCCTGCTAGGTTTTCCCCAACCTTTCGGACATTGTAAACCGTCAGTTATTTTCTGTCTATCCAGTAACCAGCCTTCGCTGATTTCCATTTCATCCGCTACTATCACAC
>CAZEQP010000216.1:0-5904 GCA_964514345.1 uncultured Candidatus Obscuribacterales bacterium | reverse complement strand
CAGCGGAAAGCGATTGCTTTATCCTGCAACACTTTCAGAGTATTCTCATCAGTGTCTCTCAAGATTTGCGCGTCTTTCAGACCCTGCACTTTTTCCATTATTTCAAGCGGATTTTCAAAAATTGATTGCATTGAATCTATCGAACAAACACTCAAACTAACCAGCAGGTCATGATCGTAGAGAAGTCGATATCTGTCATGTTCATCCGGTTCTTCCCGACTTACAAAAACCAGATCCAGGTCGCTGTACCAGTTATGTTTTGATTTTGCGTGACTGCCGACAAGTAATATCCCTAGATATTTTCGAGAATTATCGTGTTTGAAAGCCAGTTTTTTTATTTTTTCACTAACTTTAGTTGGGATCATTTTTTGCCTTAAATAGCTTGTGCAATCAAATAAAAAATTTGACGTTTGCCTGAAGATTTCAGTTTTGCCGCCCAGGATGTACAGATATTCGGCCAATTTCCAGAATCGAAAGTCCCATACTCTTTTATTTCGAAACCGTTTTGCAGATAGTCTTGCTTCAAATTACTTTCCACAATTTCAACAGTCGGCACTTCTATTTTTTGTTTTTCCATCTGAGTGGAATCACGACCGGGGTCGATACTTGTGACTAACTCAAGAAGGCTTCCCTGCTTACAAATTTTACGCAGCTGACCAAGAGCCATTGCTTCACCTGTCAACATGGCGCCAAGCAAACTTCCCCAGGGAAAATGCACATGCACTTCATCAGCCACATCTTTCAATTCATCCGGCAGATCTTCCACCGAAGCTCTTATGAACATGGCGTTCTTCAACCCACCATGCTTATGGTTACGAAAGATCTTTTCCGAAATCTTCCTCAACGGTTCTTGTGCCGGGTCTATCCCGATATAAAATTTGTCGGGATTTTTCTGGGCCATCTGGTATACAAAGCGACCGTCTCCGGTCCCAATATCCACGATTATCCCCCGGTTCTCGCCGGTAAGATGCGATGAGCTTTTCGAACTCGATTCGGTCGAGTTACTAATGAGTTCTTCCACGAATGCGGATCATATTTCAGTCCTCGCCGGTAGTTGAATTTCTATACTAGAACCATTTCAAAAAGAGGACAAGAACTTTTTGGCAGTAAGTTTATTACTAAATATAGTTGATATAGCAAAAATTTTCTAAGACGAGGGAGACAAGCCAATTTCGGCTCGTCTCCCCCAACTACAAACTTACTCAGAAGTCTAAATCAGTCCGATTCTAGATCAGGACTGCTGCTCGCTGGAAGCCGCCGGAGCCGCACCAGAGCCCTTGGCCTCGTTGGCCGTGACCATGGCGTTGCGGATCGCATCGGCGTGGGTGACGCCGTCGGCGTTGTAGGGGATCATGATGACCTTGGTATTGTTCGACGTGCCGACGCGCTCGAGCATCTCGATGCTCTGCGCCTGCATGACGAGGGTCATGACCTCCTCCGGCTTGACGTGGTTCTTGCCGGCGAACGACAGAACCGACTCCTCGTAGCCCTTCACGATGGCGGCGCGCTCGGCGGCGATGCCTTCACCGCGCAAACGGGCGCGGATCTTCTCGGCTTCACCATCGCCGGTGGCTTCTGCCATCGCAGTCTTGGCGCGCAGCTCGGCCGTCTTCAGGCGACGCTCCTCGGCGTTGATCTGGTTCATCTCGGCGACGACCGACTTGTCCGGCTCGATCTCGGTGACGAGGGTGTCGAACACGACGCGGCCGAAAGCAGCCATGGGAGCCCCCAGGTTCTGCTGAACGGCGCCGCGGATGCGGTCCTTGTTGTTGAACAGGTCGTCCAGCTCGATCTCCGGCACCACGCCGCGGACCTGGTCGAAAACGAAGCTCTTGATCTGGTCCATCTTGGTCAGCTTGTAGAACGCCGCAAAAGCGTCGGACTCGTTGACGAGGTGCTGAACGACGATGGTGACACGGACCGAGACCTTGTTGGCCGTGATGGTATCGACGACGACCGGAAGATCTTCGACGCGCGTGCTGAGATGGTGGGCACGCTTCTCGATGCCCCAGGGCATCTTGAAGTTGATGCCGGCCTTGGCGACGCGCTTGAACTTGCCGAACCGCTCGACCGCTTCGATGTTGCCTTGCTTGACCACGAAGAAGGTCTGAAGCAGAGTGATGAGTGCGAAGAGCCCACCGACGCCGTAGAGAGCGTAAGCGAGTACCTGAGCGATATTGATATCGGGCATTGGTCATTCCTTTCTGATTTGTGTCACAGTTGGGGTTTGCCATTGAAACGGATCAGGCTCAGTCTGCAACGAAAAAATCGTCTCTAAGCTGGCTTTATTGCGCTGCTATAGCTACTGGTTGTGTGCTGGCGACCTGAAATAACGTTGTCAATGGATGTATTCTTTTACTCGATTTGACCGATTCAGAACACCTGCCCATAAAGACATTTGCATAAAAAATCAGAACTAGGCGTCCCTTTCTGTCCCATCTGTATTCAGCTAAAAGCAAACAGAACTGCATTCCAAAGCCTATAAATAGCTGACTTCGTACTGGGCTTGCGCAGATGCGCTACCTTGTCACAATTCTTTAATGCGCAACTATTGCTTTATATAGTTATAGTTTCCAGGTAAGAGTAAATTGAATTCAGGACTTCTAATTTCGTATTCAGATGCCCCTCCGGGGGTTATGCTGGTGCTCAATGCCAGATATACTGAAAGTCATGGCTATCAAAGGTGAAACCAAACGCTTGCTTACTGTTCGTCTGGCCAAGGCGATCGGACATCTTACAGCTGTCCAGAAGATGGTGGAAGACGAGCGTTATTGCATCGACGTGCTCAATCAGATGAAAGCTGTGCAGTCAGCTCTGGATAGAACTGCCCAATTAATGCTTAAACAACATCTTGAGACTTGTGTGGTTGAGGCTGTAAAAGCAGATGATTCAGAGCGGGTAATGGAAGAGCTTTGGAATTTGTTACGCCGCGGTTCAAGCCCTGAAGAAATGGGCTTAGAAGTGGTAGACACTCCTGCTGATTCTAAAAGTAAGAAGTGTTGCTCTTAGAAATTTTCGAGGAAAACTGAAATGCATCCGTGTTGTTGGGGACCGTTTTTTCAAAGTCTTTTACAAGCCTTGCCCTTTCTTGCTGTTTTACTCATAGGCGGCAAAAAACTTTTTTCTCTTATCAAACCATTGCTGCCACTCGCCGGCAAAAAAGCAGCCGATACACCTCCTGATTTAAAAACTCAACCGATAACGGTTGAGGAAAAACCGAGCTGTTGCGGTGGGCAAAAAATCTCGTTCGACCCCAAAAATTAGGTTCCTGAACTAGCACCGCTAGATGTCAAGAGAACCTTCCCAATCCCGTCGCTCTGGGATTTTTCAGACTGTCTAAAATAATTGGTCAGTTATATTTTACTTTTATACCTTTCTTTAATTTACCACTTTTGTTAAACCGAAATATCCCTATCTGTCTTTAGTAAAAGAACCTCCAAAGAAGCAAGCAATCACATTAGCCAAACTATCTAAGTTTCACTGATGTGAATTGAATAGACAGGCAGGGTCAAATTGAACAAAAACAGAAAGGTTATATAACAATGGCTACCCAATACAACTTGTTCGACATCTCCACCTCCGGTGTCGTCATAAGTGGCGACTCTCCTTCCGAAAAACATATCGGAATTGATGTTGTCATTCCGGTTGAATTACTGCAATACATCGACCGGCTCATTCAAACGTTCGCGGTCAAGTGCTGGACCTATGAAGATCTTCAAGGCTTGCACCGCGATTTCAGAGATCGCATTCTGAGGTCTATCAATGCCACTGAGTGGGCAATTTTCATCCTGCTCAACGCTGTGGCCGAGACAAAGGTCCAGGGAAGATCAAGACTTCTGCATGATGACATCAGAAAAGTTTTTGGCGATGTCGTGAAAAACAAAGCCAGAAAACACTTCACTCTTGATATGGGATACTCCGACGACTACAGGATTCTGCTTGGTGAGTTAATCACGCAGGTTATCACCGAGACAGAACTTCACTAGCTCATCAATGGCGTCCTCTTATTTGCAAGCTTCATCACGTCACTATCCGGTGCGCTGACCTCATTTTTCTTGAACTAAGATGTCTGGAAGAATGCACTCAACGCATTGCTGGTAGCGATAGTTGTTTTTGTTTCCGCAATGTACTTGCATTTACCTTGACTAGACAATGCGATGACCATTCAAACAACCAATGGAGTTCACATGCTTCAAATTACCGGAAAAACACCCTGGTTTTCTCTGGGACTAATTTTGTGTTCCATCATCGCCACTTTTACTTACTCGCACGTTCTGGCAACAGGTGCCATGGCTATTTACGATAGCCCGGGTCCCGTTTTGTTTGCCGGCTTGATCACGTCATCTGCTGGTGCCTTGCTCTCATTCTTCTACTTCAACAACAGGTGGAGGAATGGCTTCAATGCATTGTTGGTGGCGGGAGCACTATCCGCTGCGGGCATGTATTTACCCGCAAAAATGTTGATGGAAAAGAGATTGGATGCCCTGCAACACCTGATTACCAGCCGGGTCTCCGCTCAATTCATCATCAACCGCTTCGAGACAATCGACACCAACAGCAATGGCGAAATCTCAGATGTGGAGCTTGATGTCGCAGTCGGCCTCTCAACTGACGCCAACGCTATTTTCAGTATCAACTACATCAAGGGCAATTTTATTCTGGTCGGACATCCTGCTGATCCATCGTACACTCCATCTTACAGGTGGGTCGGCAAAATCAGGATTCCGGTCCGCAACCCGGCTGATTACGTCATCTCCAGAGAAGAGCTGGAAAGTTTTCCGGTCGAAACGGCTGAACGCTATAAAAACTGGAGAACACAATGACCGAAAAACCCGAAAAATCCTACACTTATTTTCAAGGCTTCCTGATCTTTGCGGCGGCAATAGCGGCTATGTCCGTCGTTTGCACCGCATGTGGATATTTGCTGTTTTACCACGGCGATCCTAGATATGCCAACACGGACCTAATCTCGATTCTTGTGATGAGCGCATTCGGCGGGACGTTCACATTTGTGTTTCCGTTTGCCGCATTTTTGATGATGCTCAGACCAGAACCGAAAAAGAAGTCCAACTAACCGAAACGAACTGAAGAGAGAGGAAAGGGCGTCAAGCTCTTTTCTCTCTCTTATTTATCACCTTAAACACAAACTCACGAAAGGAACAAACTATGCCTAGCGCTATTGTCATGTTTCTGGTTGCTGCTGCCCTTCTCACCGCTGGCTATCAGGCTCAGATCAAAATTTCTGAGCAGAAGATTCCAGTCGGGTTGACGCAGTTTGCCAGCTCTGTCCTTTACCTGATCGGTTTTGCAACACTGAGCGTTGCAGTTCTTCTCTCCATCGTGCTGCTCTATCAGCTCAGCGTTCCTTCAGTCGGCGTCACCATCACCGCCATTTATACGGCGCCGGTTCTTCTTACTCTTGCCACCGCCTTTGGTGTCGAGGTGAAGCGAAGCGGTGATACCCCCTACATGCTCTCGGTCATCGGCGGTATCATCACCGCTTACGGACTAATCGGCATCGTTCTCAGCTTTACGCACCACTAGGTTGGGGCTCAGATTGGCTTTCTGCTGGTCACTTAGATAACCAGCACAACCTGCTGTTTTTCCGTCACTACTTCGGAAGAGCAGCAGGCGAGCCAATCCCCCTTTGTCACTGAATTTTTCCAACAAGTTCAAACTCCAACAGGAAAGGACTGAAAATGAGTTTCTTACTGATGCCTTATCTTCTGTGCCTGGGTCCCATCATTGCAGCGATGTTGCTCCAGTACGTGGCTCGGCCCTTCATCCCGGCTCAACGCTGGTACTTCTTGAGCTTCGTCACTTTTCTGCACTTCCTCGGATTCTGGGTCACCACCATCTTCACTCTGGCGGTGATGGCAAGGAGCTATCCGATTGAGAACTCAG
>CAZEQP010000215.1:1271-5909 GCA_964514345.1 uncultured Candidatus Obscuribacterales bacterium | reverse complement strand
TTCAGGACTAATATAGGGAGGACTTCCCCAGAGTTCGCCGGAATTTGTAAGCTTGCGACCGTCGTCTCCTAATTTGGCCAGACCAAAGTCCACCACTTTAACGAAGTCCATTTCTTCGTCCATCAGAACTATGTTGCCCGGCTTGATATCACGATGGACAATTCCTTTTTTGTGAGCGTGATCCAGAGCACTGCAAACTTGCACGCAGATACGGGCAAATCGTTCCAGATCAAGGGGACCTTCGTCTTTGATCAAATTGTCCAGACTTTTGCCTCGCAAATAATCCATGACTACATACGGCTGATCATCTTCGCCTATCACGCAATCATATACGGTGACAACGTTGGGATGACTCAATGCGCAAAGACTTCTGATTTCGCGCACAAATCTTTCTCTGTAAATGGGTTTGGTATCAACCTGCAATTTGATTGTTTTTATCGCGACGTGTCTGTCTATAGTCAGCTGCGTAGCTTTGTACACTACGCTCATGCCGCCTGTACCAAGAACTTCTTCGATATAGTAACGACCGTCAAGAGTGGTACCTACAAGCGGATCTCCTCGTCTTACGCCGCTTGTACCTTCTTTCTTTTCAGGATGTAGACTTTCTTGCATTTGCTACCTGTTAAAAGGGTGGTCCGCCGCCCTGCCCACCGGGAGGCCCGCCGCCAGGAGGTCCGCCACCTGGAAATCCGCCTTGTCCGCCGCCTCCTCCGGGAGGTCCACCACCAGGAAATCCGCCTTGACCGCCACCGCCTCCTCCTGGATGTCCGCCCTCAGGAGCCATAAAGTCAATTCCGGTGGCTTGTTGAACCGCCAGCTGAAAATCATGGATGACACGAAATGCGTCAGCTTGCTTACCTGATGCAAACAACTGATCTATGTTATTTTTCATTGCACGCAAACTCTGTCCCTTAGCTCGATCTCGCACTTCGACCTGGCGGATTAAAGCTTCCGCTTTTTGAGAGAAAGCAGATTTTATTTGATTGGCTTCAGCTGGGATAAAGCCGCTTGAGCCTCCCGTCGCAGAAGTATTTGCACGAGCATTGGCACTGGCTTGACCAAACGTTTTTCCACCAGAAGCGGTGGTGATACCTTTACCCCTTGCCACTCGTTTTGCTTCTTTGAGAATATTTTCCTGCTGGCTCAAAACTCTTTCCAGATTGGAGATTTTTTCGCTCAGTCCGTCTGTTTTGCCTGATTTGGCAATTGTTTCCAGGTCCTTAAACGCAGTCTCAAACGGACGCACTCCGGTGCCCATTTTTCTTAAATGATCGATTCTTTTCCAGACTAACAGTCGCCGCTCAAATTCCGGTCCCTGAACCACATCGGGCGTAGATTCACCGGCTACAGAAACCAGTTGCACCGAAGAAAGAAATTTGTCGGCATCAATCTTGCCCGAGCCAAAATCATTAATTTGCTGAGAATTTATCTGAATATAGCGACCTTCTCTGTCTTGCTGGGAGAAAAGCACCTTAATATCGGTCACTTGCCCCGATGCCCCGTCAATTAATGTTTTACCTAGAAAAATGGCATCAATTTTCAACTCTTTGTCCGATGCATTCGAGTTCTTTTCCACCAGCACCGTTACTGTCGGACCTTCTCCAAGAACAGTGGGAGCGCTCACCCGGGCTCTGGCGTTGGACCTGACAAGACTAGTCAGCTGAGATGCTGAAAGCTTAGACCAGGCAGGCATTTGCAGATTTACAGCTAAAAGTCCGACAATACTTAAAATGGTCAAATTCCTGGATTTCGGGCTTAAAATTGCCAAAACAGAATCTCCATATATGGAAGGCTTAAAGCTTTAATGCCAACACCATAATGTTTTAAAACCGGATAAAAGACTAAACCATTGAAAAGATCGACAAAATTAGGTTTTCCACAGAACTCTTTTCAACTGCCGAAGCTACCTGCACTTTTCTGCCGAATAAAGTGGTCGACACTTTTCCTTTGCTGACACCTTCTGTGGTGACATCTATTTTTTCTTGTTTGTACTTAAACAGAGACGGTTCGATAATTGCTGCAGCTGTGCTTGTGTCCCAGAAATAATATTGAAATCCTTTTCCGCTCACCAGTTGCCAGAGTTTACTTGCCAATCTAGAGGCTTTGGATTTAGAGGCTTGATCAGCCAGACGGGCTAAGAATTTTTCTGTAACCGGCAGATTATTGGTCAAATCCAGTGTATGGAGTTTGATCGGAATTTTTGTGTTCAAAATGGCTTTGAATGCGTAAGGATCCGCATATGCATTCCACTCCGCGCTGCCGTCTGTTTGATCCAGTTCGACATTGCCGTCCACTTTCAAGGCACCGGCCATGATGACTATTTCCTTCACTTTTTCCTCCAGTGAAGGATTAGTTTTGAACACTTTGGCAAGATTCGTTAAAGGTGCGGTGGCAATAATGGTGACTGGAACTCGCGATGCTTTGATGCAGTCACTAAATACGATATCACTGCGGCGCGGGCGCTCCTGCTGATATCGGCGCTTGAGTGAAATTTCTTCAAATAGAGGTAATTCATTAATCATCATACTGTCATCCCTCCAGTTAACCGGAAAGGGATTGCGTACTTCTTCGTTGGACACTGCAATCTCAGGACCCTCAAGGTCCAGATAAGTCGCCATTTTCAAAGTTGTTTCATAAGCCAGATCGGCATAGCAACCGGCATTAGTGACACCGACGGCTTGCAGTTCCACCTCAGGCGATAGCCAGAGGAGAAGAGTGCTTAGTAAATCATCTACATGACCGCCCTGGTCAAGCAAGATGGGTCTTTGCATTAATCAGCAGATTCCAAATAAGAAATAATAAGCTTACAAGCACTGACAAAAAGTTGCATTAGTGCGACTGTAAGCCCTTAAAATATATTGAGAGTTTCCAGGAAAATTAAACATGTCAAGGGTATTTAAAATTTTCTATCTAAGCGTCCTATGTTCGACCTTTCTATTTTCATCCAGTTATATTCAAGCTCACTCGCAATCAAAAGCAAAACAGGCAAAAAGTACCGATTCAAAAACAAAGAATCAAGCAACAAAAAGCGTCGGAGAGCAGACCTTCGGTTCTCATTGCGCTTCTTGTCATGCTAATGGGGGAAATGTGGTTAGGAGAGAAAAACCTCTAGCCGGTTCGAAGCATCTCTCCAATTTCATTACCTTCAAAGATTATTTGGATAAGCCGATTGGAACTATGCCTCATTACGAAAACCTGATTAAAAATGACAAGACTCTACGAAAACTCTACGATTACGTTAAGACATTAAGCGATTCAAAAGTTGTCGGTTCTTAAGGAAAGTCTACGATAAATCCGGCAAGCGGCATTTGTCTTTTATGTTTGCCCGGCAGTTCCGGAATAATGTCCTGCGGCTTTGCTTCGTCATCGCATTTGAAGAACTCATCTTCAGATTTATATTTTCCCTGCACATTAAACTCGTCTATTACAAATGGCACTCCGTTTGCAAACAAGGGTGAGGGGTTATCGCAAACATGAAAATGCAGGTGCGGCGCCGATGAATTGCCGGTGTTTCCCACATTGCCAAGCTCCTGACCACGCTTGACCTCATCACCGATTTTTACTCTAGCGCTGCCTTTTTTCATATGAGCGTAAAAAGCGTATTTGTTATCATCAATTTTCACGATTATATAATTGCCGCCGGCATCTGAAACTTTCACTCTGCCCACTTTGTTTGGAATCTGATCTTCAAACCCGTCTGCAAGATCAACAACTTCACCATCGGCTACTGAGATAATCTTTTGCTCGTAACAAGTGAAACTTTTACACTTGTTGTTATCACCCGAACAGGAGCGATTCTCATCATCCAGTTTCACCCAGTCGTTGGCAAAACGCTGGCTCAAACACAATTTGTTGTTCAAACTTAAAAGCGCTCTTCTATGACCGGTATCAGTTCCAATACCACCTATCGCCACCCATCCTTTTCCCGAAAGAGGAGGACCTATGAGCAAGTCGTTTAACTCTACTTTGAGTTTATCGCTTTCCAGCACCACTTCAGGTGAAATGATCGGAGCGCCCGCCTTGTCGGTTCCCTGAATGTCGTATTTAACTCTATGAGTCAGAGATTTTGGAATATGTTTGTTGTCGACAGAAAATGTGATCCAGACAAAGGCGGTATCTCCGGATTTGAATTCGGTAGTGCTTTTGCCGCCCAGAGTGACATTTTGATTCAACTCTAGTCCGGAATATGTTTTGATAGCTCTTTTGTCTTGATCTAGAATTTCAATACTCCGCAGTTTTGTTTCAAATCCTCCTCCATTTGTCAGGCGCAATTCGTAAGCAATATGACTTTTCCCATCCAGACCTTCAACCGAAATAGGTGGTTGCATATTTGATACCATCAAAGGAGTGTAATTGATCTCCACTTTGTTTGCCGAAGAGGGAGCGACAAACACAATCAAAGAAAAAAACAGAACGAGAATTCGAAAAAACATAACTTATAAATCTTTTAAAAGAGTATACTTACATCAGCATGGAAGCACTTAATAATAACAGCAATAAGCCAAGAGTCGTCATTGTCGGCGCGGGCTTCGGCGGGCTTTCTGCCGCTAGAGATTTGAAAGATGCACCGGTCCAGGTCAGCGTGGTGGACCGCAAAAATCATCATCTTTTCCAGCCTTTGCTTTATCAAGTGGCAAT
>CAZEQP010000215.1:0-1261 GCA_964514345.1 uncultured Candidatus Obscuribacterales bacterium | reverse complement strand
GCAATAAGCCTGGCAGTTTGATGTCAGAACCCGAGTGGCAATGGCTGGGCTTGCCCCCGGTGAAATTGCTTGCCCGATCCGCTCAATCCTGCGCCACCAGCCTAATACGGAAGTAATCCTGGCTGAGGTGAAAAGCTTGAATCTGGATGAAAAGATATTGCATTCTACAACAGGACCCATCAGTTACGATTATCTCGTCATTGCCGCCGGCGCCCGCACCAATTTTTACGGACACAGCGACTGGGAACAGTATGCCGTAGGGCTCAAAGATATAGATGATGCACTTGAAATTCGCCGCCGCGTTTTGCTTGCTTTTGAAGAAGCCGAAACAGAAAGTAATCCGGAACGTCAGAAACAGCTGTTGACATTTGTCGTTATAGGCGCCGGTCCCACCGGAGTGGAACTGGCCGGCTCACTGGCTGAAATTGCTCGTTACGCTCTGGCTAAAGATTTCAGAAAAATAAATCCTCAATCTGCCCGCATTATGCTGCTTGAAGGACTTCCTAAAGTGCTCCCTCCTTTCGTGGATGAGTTATCGCAAAAAGCCAGAGACGAACTCATCCAGATGGGAGTGGAAGTCCGCGTCGGGGTAAAAGTACAGGGCATCACAGGTGATGGCGTTCAACTTGAAGGCGGAGACTTTATACCAAGCGAAACTGTTTTATGGTGCGCAGGTGTCGCCCCCGCCACAATCGTATCCAATATCACTCCCACTCCCAAGCAAGACCGGGCTGGACGATTGATTGTGGGATCCGATTTAACTCTGGAAGGTTATAAAAACGTTTTTGCCATAGGCGATATCGCAAACTTCGCAGGCGAAGACGGAAAACCGCTTCCCGGACTGGCACCGGTCGCCATGCAACAAGGCAAAGCGGTGGCAGACTATATAAGAAATGACCTGGCAAAAAATCCACGCAAGAAATTTGCTTATGTAGACAGAGGCACACTTGCCACCATTGGCAGATCGGCGGCGGTAGCCGACTTCGGCAAAATGAAGTTAACCGGATTTCTGGCCTGGCTTGCCTGGCTTTTTATTCACATAATGCTTTTAATCGGCTTCAGAAACAGACTCGTGGTCATGACCAACTGGATGTGGTCATTTTTAACCTATGAACGCGGATCCAGGTTAATAACCGGACACCGATTGCTTGCCGGCGCCCCCGAAGAATGTCCTGCCGATGAGACGCAACCGGGCAACGGCAAAACTGATAAAGCGCGTGTTTAGATATTGGTTTATAATTAAGGTTCATAGATTCTTCTG
>CAZEQP010000214.1:0-5912 GCA_964514345.1 uncultured Candidatus Obscuribacterales bacterium | reverse complement strand
GCCGGCCATTGAGTAAATTCATAGTTATATAAATTGGCACGCAAATACTTGGGCGGATTATCCGGCTCCGGAAAAGGGTTTCGCTCCAATAAAGCAGTTACGCTGGGTGAGCCGTCAAGCAATTTGCGCAAGAAACGAACGAACCATCCGTCTTGCGACAAATTCTCCGGTGACAAAGCTTGAAACCACATCTGCCAGTCCAGTCGCGGTTGCATCGGCTCAACAGTTGGCGGTATGCGATCACAGGGACCGACTTTGTATTTGAATTCATAAGTTTTCCAATTGATGCCGTCGGCGCTTCCTTCAATTTCGATTTCCGGCCGGGTTGTGGTCATTACAGCGAATAATCCATAACCACTGGAGATGTGCCAGGGATAAAAGAAGGCGACAGGAGCCATCACATAAGGTGACAGGAAGCGGTATTCCATTACTGATTGCATGAAATGAAAACTGGACATAAACATAATCAATGCTGCTGCCGGAGTCACTATGATTTTTGCTATGTTCCCGGGATCACGCAGGCTGGCCAGAGGCGAAAGCCAATTTGAAAATGTAGCTCCCAGCTGAGAATCAACAAATCCGTCGTCGAAAAGAAGCACACAAAGCAGAATAGTAAGCCAGTTGAAGAAACAATAATTTCCGGTGAGCATTATGGCCACCTGAAATGCAATCATAATCACCGCGCCTAAATGACGCGGACGCGTGGACATAAAAACGCTGAAGGGAACAACAAGCTCAATCAAGAACATGATGATGGCACCGAACACATTCACTTCTCTTGGAGCTTGATCACAAAACCAGGCAAGCGGCGTGGGAAGCGGTTGAGTCTCATAGTGATAACAAAGTGCAGTCAAATTGTGCCAGGTCGGATCTCCACTTGCCAGTTTGACTATGCCGGAAGAAAACATCAAGCGAAATAAGAGCCAGCGGTACATCCAAAGGACTATCTGAGGATTTTTTTCTTGTTCAAAACACCAGGACGGCAGTCTCAAACGCAGATGTCTTCGCCAGCCGGCTTCTAGTGGACGCCAGGTGGTGAAGAAAAGCGCCAGGAATCCAGTCTCAAGCAAAAGGATGTCCCACTGAAAAGACATGAAATCCTGTCCCACATTGACGATTGAAAGATAAATGAACCAGCACAAGAAGAGGTATTCACCGGTCAGAATACCAACTAGAGCAAGTAAGGATGCCACCACTCCCACGATTGGTATCAAAAGCAACACGATGTCTTGTTGATCAATCCAGAAGATAGTGGGATTGCTCAAGAAATTAACCAGCGCCGGCTGTCCTTCGGCAGATAATCTCTTCATGTACTCTGCGACAGGGAGTATTCCGTCCTGTCCGTACAAACCCATCATCTGATGGCTGGCAGAAAGAAAGGCAGTGAGATAGACGAGGCAAAGACCTCTTATAAATATCCAGCGACTGAGATAAAAATTCATTGACTCTAAGTATAGTGTTTTAGATCAATGATTCAACGCTTGACGGTCAGATACATTGTGATCGAATTGTGACTGTCTTGTGTAAAGCGGACGGAAGTCTCTCGCAAACCAGAGCCTTTCTTTTTTCACCCTTTTACGAGTGTAATAAAATCGGGACACTTTTCTCTCGTCCCTGAATGAATTTTCTGTCTGCCTGACAGTCTGCTTGCCTGATTTGCAAACAATTTTCTAACAAGAGATCAGGTGGTCTCGACTGAACGGTCATCAACGAATGTTTGCGCTTTGCACACATATCTAACACTTTCGTTAGATATTGTCACAGTTTCGCTAACAGTCGTAGACTGGTGAAAAAAAGAGTCACTGATCTGTAGTGCGATTTTCGTACAAAATTTTTAAAGCAAAAGAAAAGCCCCCGACTCTTACTTCGAGATTTTTACGGGGACCTTTCAAGTCTATGTTGTTATGCAGCTTCTGAAGCTGATCCCTCATCTTTCTTTTCTTCTTCTTTGGATTCGGCGGCGACCTCTTCTTTTGTTTCTTCTTCTGTAGTTTCTTCTTTTGTTTCTTCAGCAGGAGCTTCTTCCGATTCGGCGGCTATTTCTTCCGAACTTGATTCTTCCGAAGGAGGTTCTTCATCTTTTGGCGCTTCTTCTGCCTCAGCGGCTTCTTCTGTTTTTTCTTCTTCTTTCGTTTCTTCTTCTGCAGGAGCTTCTTCAGATTCAGCGGCTACTTCTTCTTGTTTTTCTTCGGCGGCTTCTTCTTCAGGGGCTTCTTCAGCAGGGGCTTCTTCGGATTCGGCTGCTACTTCTTCTTGTTTTTCTTCAGCGGCTTCTTCTACTTTTTCTTCTTCTTTTGATTCTTCACACGCTTCTTCATGCGACTCGGTGCAAGCTTCTTCATGGGATTCTGCGCAAGCTTCTTCTTTTGATTCTTCGCATTCTTCCTTGCTTTCAGTGCATTCTGCTTGCATGGGCTCCTCGTGTTTTTTCTTTTTCTTCGACATAACCAGATCTCCTTGTTTTTAAAAGAGCACGCAAGAGTCCGTCGTAAATAACTGCAAATCACATTGAGATTGTCTGAGTACAGACGCGCTCAAACGGGCAGCTCTTCACGGCTCGATCCTAATTTCTTAGACGAGTTTCGCGAACGAATTGGCTCTACTTCTATTCTGACAAATTCTGCATAAAAAGGTAGTGCTTTTTGAAAACTTTTTCATAAAATGTTTTCGAAATTACACAATCCACTCTTACTAGCGAGCACCATACCTAGTGGCTTACTAAATCAGATAGCGGACACCTTTTTCTTCGAATTCATCACATTTATCAAATAGCAGAAACCGGCCGGAATGAAGGTAGTAACTATGTAACACATCAGGTGCAAAACAGTGGCAAACGCCATAGCTTGATCCGGATTGACCTTTGCCGCAAGTATCATGCTTTCTTTCACCAACACATGAAACCCGCCCACACTTCCAGGCGTGGGAATGAGATTGCCAGCCGATCCTATGGTGAAAACAGTTACGGTATCAACTAGTTTGACTTGATTCTGCAAGTCGAATCCGTACACCATCAAATAGTAGTTTACCCAGTAGAAAAGCCACATGATTACAGTGACCAGAGTGATGACCGGATACAACAACGGATTGGAAATGCAGGAAGATCCTTTTTCAAATTGATCCATAAGCTCGGCGATTTTGTTTTTTATGGCAGGCGGCAGAAGTTTTTGCACGAAGCCTAAATTCAGTCCCCATCTCATGATCGGCGCAAGCTTGGGCAAAAATATCAGACCGATGAGAGCACAAACAAGCATTGAAATTCCGCCTGGAACAAGTCCGGGCATGGCCTGCTTAATAGAATCAGGCAAATATGTCAGTGTAAGTCCGGTCAAAAATGCAAGACACAAAACATCCAGAAGCCTGTCAATAAATAAAGTAGGGAGCACGCCTGCCCAGGGCAGATTTTCCATTTTGCTCATCGAGACCAGACGGACAATTTCTCCTCCTCTGGGAAGCACCACATTCACCGCGTATCCATAAACGACTGCACAGAAAGAATTCCATATACTGAGTTTCTTATTTTCCGGCGCCAGTGGTTTGAGCAGAAAAATCCAGCGCAGTGCCCGCAAAAAATGACTGGCTATGCCGCTGATAAAAATTAGAACTAAATACAGAGGATGGACATTCTTTGAATAATTCCAGATTTCGGCAAAATTGCAGCCCCGGAAAGCAAACCATAAAAGCCCTAAACCTAAAAAAGCAGCAATTATGTGCCTTATCCACCCTTTTTGACCCTTTCCACCGGATGGACCGGGTCCGCGGCTTTGAACGGAGGGTGTCGAATCAGGGGCTATTTCTTGTTCAGTCCGGTTTTCAGGGGGATTCATAATATATCGGTCGCTCAGACAAGTTTCATACTTAGAAAAACTGGGAATTGTGTCCCTTGGGAACCCTGAAGAGGTTAACCCTTTATTTTTGTCCATTGTAGAACTCCTTACTACATAAAAATCTTCCTTTAGTACCTTTTGCTCCTTTTGATATTCGGAATCTAATACTGGTAACGTGAATGGGTGATAAGAAAACCAAAGTCCTTCTGATCGAAAATAACGAAGCTTTAGCCAAAGTGGTCGGCAATGTGCTCGACAAAGCTGGCGGCAAAGATTATTCGATGGATGTTAGTGAAGAGCTCAATCAAGGCTTGCAACGCCTGGATGAAGGCACTTATGATGTCCTGCTTTTGGGCATGTCCCAATCTGATAAGAAAGGGATGGGCGCGGTGGAAGAAATCCGGAAAAAAAGCGCCTCTATTCCTATAGTTGTTTTGGGCGGCAAAAACGGAGACGCAGTACATGAAGAGGCCGTGAAGTGCGGGGCTCAAGATTATCTGGACAAAGACAAAATCGATTCGTCCATACTCATTCAGTCTCTCAAATACGCTATTGAGATCAAGCGTACTGAAGATGCCTTGCGCGATGCTTCAACCAAGCTGGATCTGGCGTCTGCCAGATTAGCCAATATCCTGCACACAGACCCGCTCACTGAATGCTTGAATGTGACCGGAATGGAGCTGGCGCTGGCTACTGAATTCGAGCGCGCCCGCCGGGGAGGATGGACTCTGGGAGCGGTTCTTGTCGACCTTGATGATTTCAACCGCATCAATGCGCAACTGGGACATGGCGTTGGCGACGTGGTTTTAAAAGAAGTAGCCAAACGTATCAATGAAAAAATTCGTCCCACAGATCATATAGCCCGCATAGGTAGCGACGAATTTCTCATTATTCTTCCCGACACACGTTATGCGGAAAGTATGCTGGTAGCAGAAAAAATGCGGCTTGGAGTGGCTGAAAGTCCTTTGCGACTTGCGTCTGAAACAATCAGAATCACAGCCAGTCTGGGTGTGCTTACTCTTCCTTATGAATTTTGTTCGATTGAAGAAATACTTTCGCTTGGTCGTCTGGCTGTCCGTGAGAGTAAGATGCACGGTAAAAACCGTGTTTCTTCAGGTGAAAAACACAAACCGGAAACAGATCTGGACGCTCTGGAAGAACTCACTCAGAAATTGCGTAAAGGCGATTGCTTCAGAGCAGTATCCATGCCCATTTTGCAATTGACTGATGAAAAACCGATAGGCTACGAAATTCTCAGTCGCGGTCCTAAAGGCGCTTTTGAAATGCCTGATGATTTATTCAGGGTCTCTGTTGAATACAACCTTTTGACCATCGTAGATTTGCGTTGTCTCAAAACCTGCCTTAATGCCACCACTGAGGAGCGTTACGATCAAAAACTGCGCTTTCACGTCAATCTGTTCCCATCCACGATTATCGACACACCGATAGATCGTCTGATGACTCTATTTCCTGAAAATACAGACAAGACACAATATTGCGTGGAGATAAGCGAACAGCAATTCATCGGAGATCCGACTTACTTGCGGGATCATGTGAATCAGCTGAAAAATCACGGTGTGCTTGTAGCCATTGATGATGTCGGCTTCGGCAGAAGCTCGCTTGAAAGTCTTATCATTCTTGAGCCGGATATTGTCAAAATCGACCGCAAATATGTATCTGGCATCGCCCAGGAACCGACTAAAGAAAGGCTCCTTCGCCGCCTGGTCAAAGTGGTCAACGCGCTCGGTTCCGAGCTAATCGCAGAAGGCATCGAGTGTCGCGAAGAACTTGATCTTCTTATAGACATGGGCGTGGTCTACGGTCAGGGCTGGTTCTGGGGCAAACCCTCCTAACCCTGACGTATAGTGACTCCTCCCACTATGTGTTATGTACATAGTACATAGTACATAGTACATAGTACATAGCGCAGAGCGCACAGCGCAGAGCGCACAGCGCAGAGCGCACAGCACGTCGTGCTCAGAGCTCAGCCGCCAGTGCCGAGGGACAGTGCCCTCACCTGTCCAGTTTTTTTGTCACTTGTCACTTGACACTTGTCACTTGTCACTTGTCACTTGACACTTGTCACTT
>CAZEQP010000213.1:0-5939 GCA_964514345.1 uncultured Candidatus Obscuribacterales bacterium | reverse complement strand
GATCATGATACTTTTTGTACATTCTGCCGGCTTCTGTGGGCAGCTGCATTTTTTCAAGCAGGAAGCCCATATTGTAATAAAGTCCGTCGAAGCTGGGGTCAATTTCAATAGTTTTTTGGTAGCTGCCGGAGGCGCCGTTCAAGTCGCCTTCGGCCTCTTGTATCTGACCTAAATTTTGATGGGCGGCAAAAGAAGCCGGATTCATATCTAAGGCACGATTGAAAACAGATTTGGCTTGCGACAAATCACCTTCATCAACCATTTCAATTCCTTTGAGCATGAGTGCGTGATATTCCGCCTCGTCATAAACAGGACCTTTGCTTTTCTTTTTCTCCCGTGCCGTTTGTGCCTTATCCAGTGCTTTGATGCGTGCCAGAATGGCTTTGTTTTCATGAGTGAGCTGAGCCACTTCCATCCAGGATTTGGCCGCCTGAGGATAATTGAAAACTGCTTCATAAGCCTTGGCCAGAAAAGTCTGCAATTCTTTTCGATCCAGTCCTGGAAACTTTTTGGTCTCGGTATAAACAGGATTTACTTTCAACGCTTCTTTCATTTCTAAGATACAGCGATAAGGATCGCCTCTTAAATAACGGACTTTGCCTAATTCAAAATGTCCTGCGGCAAATTGAGGATCCCAGTGCAGAGCAGTTCTATATTCGCGCTCACCTTCATCCAGATCGCCTGAGGCGCAATAAATATGACCCAGGTGATAATGCACCATCGGATTTTTCGGAATGAGCTTGGCAGCCTCAAGCAAGGGACCAAGAGCTTCCTGGATATCTTTCAATCCGCCGCGCTCATACTTTTCATATGTGGCCGTCCCCAGTTCGCGTTGAGCGGCAAAATAATTCGGATGCAACCTCACAGCTGTCCGGTACTCTTCAATTGCTCCTTCCAGATCTCCCTGTTCGTGCAGGATATTTCCCAGGTTGTAGTGGGCATTGGGATAATTGGGTTGAATCTTGATTATGGTTTTGTACTCTTTTTTAGCATCGGCAATATTTCCTGTTTTGTGCAGGAAAAGACCATAGTTGTTGCGTGCTTCTATAAAGTTGTAATCAAGAGAGAGTGTGGAGCGAAACCACAAATTGGCGTTGTAGTTGTCCCCGCTTTCGGCATAAGACATAGCCATAAGATGCAAAATGTTTTTGTCTGAGCGGTTGAAATTCATGGCCGTCTGACAGAGGCTGACTGCGGCGGCAAAGTCTCCGGCTTTGAAGGCTTGCTGGGCGCGGGCATAAATTTGTCTGGCTTTACCGAAATTTTGCCCGTCTGCGCTTTGACTGTTATAGATATTTTGTTGTGCCTGCGCGCTTGGACAGATCGCGCCCAGAAATCCAATATATAGATATGCGTAAATCAGTAATAGATATGTTTTGTTCATACTTAACGGATTATAATATGCCCGACGAATACATATTATCTTGGATCCCGACTTCAGGCTTGGTGCAAGTCTTATAAAGAGTTAAACCCCTTTTGAAAAGCAGAGTCAATTTTTGCTAGCGCAGGCGATCTCAGGGCAGTTCTTAGCCTTATGCTTGTAATCTCTGAATAAGGAACAGAAAGATGAGCGCAAACATAGTGGCTGAAACAGAAAAAGAGGCTTGCCAGGCCAAAATAACCAATAAGGTGGCAATTGTGACAGGCTCGGGACGCGGCATTGGTCGAGCCATTGCTGAAGCTCTTCTCGAGCAGGGCGCGCGGGTGGTCATAAGTGACATCAACGAGGAAACTTGCCAGAAGACCGCCGATGAGCTCAAAGATATGGGTGGCGGCACAATGAGCTGCGTTTGCAACGTTACCCAGTCTGAAAGTATTGAAGCCATGATTAGTAAAGTCATGGAAAAATGGGGGCAAATAGACATTCTGGTCAATAATGCCGGAATTACCCGCGACAATCTTTATATGAAGATGAGCGAGCAAGAATGGCAAGCGGTCATCGACACCAATTTGACCAGCGCTTTCAAAGTGACCAAGCCTGTTCTCAAGGTAATGTCCAAGCAGCGCTCCGGTCGCATCATCAATATCGCCAGCACCACAGGTGTTCATGGCAACTTTGGTCAGGTCAATTACGCCGCCGCCAAAGCCGGCTTGATTGGATTCACCAAAACTGTTGCTCTTGAATACGCTTCGCGCAACATCACATCCAATGCGGTGGCACCAGGCTTTATCGATACCGATATGACAAAAGCCCTGGGAGAAGAAATCATAAACAAATTTAAGGAAAAAATTCCTCTGAAAAGAATGGGCACTCCGGCTGATATTGCAGCAGCCGTGCTCTTTTTTGCCGGGGCCGGCAGTTATGTAACCGGTCAGGTGCTTGAAGTTAACGGCGGACTTTATACATAACAATTATTGAGGTCTGACGTGATATCCTAAATGCCCTTGGCACGAATAATGCCGAACAATATTGACTTGCACGAAATTATAAATAGATTCAGGATGAGGAGAGAAACACATGGACGAGAAGGAAGCCTTCGAGCGAGTAAAGAAGGTAACCATTTCACAGCTAAACGTGAATGCTGAAGAAGTAGGCATGGAAGCCAGTTTCACCAAAGATCTTGGTGCAGACTCGCTCGACCAGGTCGAATTGGTGATGGCTCTTGAAGAAGAGTTCGGAATGGAAATTCCGGATGAAGAGGCTGAAAAAATTACCACTGTCGGTGAAGCAGTCAAATTCATCTCTTCGCATCTTTAATAGCGGTCTGAATGACCAAAGAGCGAGTTGTTGTCACTGGTATCGGTGCCGTTTCACCTAATGGAATCGGCAAAGATCAGTTTTGGCAAAATATAATAGCCGGCAAATCAGGCATTAAGCCGATTACCTCCATTCCAGCAGAAATGCAATCTGCTTGCAAAATAGCAGGTGAAATTCCAGATTTTGATCCAAACAATTATATGGATCCAAAGTCGGTGAGAAGGACTGATCGATTTATCCAATTTGCCATAGCTGCAAGCCATATGGCCCTTGCCGATTCCAAGCTTGATTTGAAGCAGGAAGTGCCGGAGAGGGTCGGTGTGGTCGGTGGATCTGCTGCCGGTGGTTTTCGCACCATCGAAGAGCAGTACAACATACTTTTGAATCGCGGACCCAGCCGTATCTCACCGTTTACGGTGCCCATGCTGATTGTCAACATGGCAGCCGGTTGGGTGTCGATGATTCATGGAGCCAAAGGGCCAAATCTCTGTCAGGTCACAGCTTGCGCCACATCAGCGCATAGTATCGGCGATGCTTTCAAAATTATCGAAAGAGGCGACGCCGACATTATGTTTGCCGGCGGCAGCGAGGCGCCGATTACTGCTCTTTGTATGGCAGGATTTGCATCGGCCAAAACTTTATCCACCCGCAATAATGAGCCCGAACGCGCCAGTCGTCCCTTTGACATTGAAAGAGACGGATTTGTCATGGGTGAAGGCGGTGCTGTACTCATGCTTGAATCACTACCTCATGCCAAAGCACGGGGAGCAAAAATTTATGCTGAGATAGTAGGTTACGGCATGACAGGCGACGCTTTTGATATCGTTTCGCCCTGTCTTGACGGCGACGGTGCAGGCCGTGCTATGAAAGGCGCCCTTGATATGGCAGGACTCAAACCGACAGATGTCGACTATGTAAATGCTCACGGAACCTCCACTCCGGTCGGAGACAAAGCAGAAACTGCAGCCATAAAATCTGTTTTCGGTGAACATGCCACCAGCCAGAAATTGCTTGTTTCATCAACAAAATCGATGACCGGACATCTTTTGGGAGCTGCCGGTGCTATTGAAGCAGCGGCTTCGATTCTGGCAATCGATACAGGTGTGGTTCCGCCCACAATAAATCTGGAAAATCCTGATCCGGCCTGTGACTTGAATTATGTCCCCAACAAAGCCTTAACCGGTCAGAAAATAAACTATGCCATGTCCAACAGTTTCGGATTCGGTGGACATAACGCAAGTTTGCTTTTCAAAAAATATCAATAGAAGTGATGAAAGAACTCTTAGGCAAGTCGGTCTCGGATATTCACGAGCTTTTGTCTGCCAAAAAAATCAAAGCCAGAGAAATTGCCGAAACCTTTATTGCGCATACCTGGGCAAACGATAAGCAGACCAACGCTTTTTTGACCATAACAGAAGAACTGGCACTCAAGCAGGCGTCAGCTATTGACCAGCAAATAGGCTCAGGCAGTCAAGTTTCACTCCTTGCGGCTGTGCCTTTGGCTTTGAAAGACAATTTATGCCTGAAAGACTATCCCACCACATGTGCCAGCAAAATGCTTGCCGACTTCACTCCAAGCTATAACGCCACTGTCGTGGATAAACTTTTTGACTCAGGAGCCATATGTGTCGGTAAAACGAATCTGGATGAATTTGCCATGGGGTCCTCAAACGAAAATTCGGCTATGGGGCAGGCTAAAAATCCCTGGAATTTGAAAAGAGTACCAGGCGGCAGCTCAGGCGGATCGGCAGTGGCGGTGGCCAGCGGCTATGCACTAATTTCACTGGGTTCTGATACCGGAGGCTCGATTCGTTTGCCGGCCTCTTATTGCGGTGTGGTGGGAATGAAGCCCAGTTACGGAGTCGTTTCGCGTTTCGGACTGGTGGCGTTTGCCTCCAGTCTTGATCAAATCGGCCCGATGGCAAGAAGGGTGGAAGACGTTGCCCTGGTACTTAGTGTGATGCACGGAAAAGACGCGCTGGATTCGACTTGTCTCGATTCTGGGAAAGTGGCTGGTTATCCTGATTTGAGCCTGTCATTCTTGAAAAATTTGAAAGCTCAGTCGCCGGACGGAGCCCTTAAAGGAAAGAAAATCGGATTTATTGCTGATACCGCAGGTGAAGGCGCAGATCCTTGTGTTAGAGAAGCGGTGCGAAAGTGCATAAAACTGCTGGAAGCCGAAGGAGCCAGAGTAGAAGAAGTGGATTTGCACTACAACAAATATGTGTTGCCTGTTTACTATCTCATTTCAAGTTCCGAGGCGTGTTCCAATCTGGCCCGATTTGATGGTGTCAAATACGGTGCAAGAGCCGAAGGTGTTCAAGATCTGGGAAGTCTCTACACATTGTCCAGGCAAGCCGGTTTCGGTCCTGAGGTGAAGCGCCGGATAATGCTGGGAAATTATGCATTGAGCACAGGTTATTACGACGCATACTATAAAAAAGCCCAGCAGGTGAGAAGACTCCTGCTTGAGGAATACGAAAAACTTTTCAAAGTGGAAAAATTCGACGCCTTGCTTTCGCCAACCTGTCCCAGCACCGCTTTTGAGCTGGGTGAAAAAACCGATGATCCGTTGAAAATGTATTTAATGGACATTTGCACAATTCCCGCCAATTTGGCAGGATTGCCTGCAATCTCGGTTCCTTTCGCACTGGACAAGAATAAATTGCCGATTGGATTGCAATTAACCGGGCCGCGCTTGTGTGACGATCAACTTTTAAAATTAGCTTCTGCTCTTGAAAAGCTTGCCTCCAGCGAAACTGCCCTGTCGCCGCTTCTGGCTTCTTCTTGAAACCAGCCCTTTGGGGCTGAAATATGCTTTATTTTACAATCCATATGACAAGTCCCTAATAAGGTTAAACTATTAGTCTTATATTTGAACTACGGGACTTCTAAGGGATCACCTCATGCAAATTACGCCAAAATCAGTCGCTTTTCTTTTGATTGCCGGATTTTTCTTCGCGGCAAACTCAAATAGCGCATGTGCACAGGTTAACAACTTTTTTGGAGCCAACCTTCCAACAGCCGACGGCGCCACCAATCTCACTCCCGGGCAGAGCTTGAGCCCCTATGAAAACAATTCGCCCCAGGGCAGTTATACAGACGATGAAAAACGCATGCAGAAGAAGTTTCAGATATCAATCAAGCACGCCAAAAGCACCATCGCCAAAGGCGAAAAAATGATGTCCGGCAAAGCTGCCGACTCCAAAGAATATAAGAAAGGCAAAATATTCAAAGAAAT
>CAZEQP010000212.1:0-5944 GCA_964514345.1 uncultured Candidatus Obscuribacterales bacterium | reverse complement strand
TATAACGTAAGCGCGCCCTGTCTGTCCAAGAAAGACTCAGACAGCTGCGATAAATCCGACAAGAAGCTCGTTAAGCAAGGCTCTTAACCCCAGAGCCATAAATTCAAGCTGCGCTTCATTGGAAGTCAGTCTTCCTTCAAGCACACTTTCATTACCCCCGCGCGCGAAGTTTTTTCTCACTTCTTCGGCAAACACCGCTGGTAGTGGCACATGCACAAATAAAGCCAGCGCCAGATTTTTATTATGCTGCTGCCATTCAAGCGCCTGAAAATAAAGATCGTTGCAAACATAGGTTCCTGCATGGTGCGAAACTTCGCATGGAAAGCCTTGATTGATTAATGCATCGCGATATTTTTCCAGTGGCAGATCACTGAAAAAAGCGTTTTGAAACTCTTTGTCTGAAACGCGCGCAGCCGAATAAATATGTTCCTGATTATCGCTGAAAGGATAATCTCGCAAATTCAATGCCACTCGCTCAAGACTAAAAAGCGGTCGACTGTCCGCCAGACCCATCATCACCAGAATAATTTTGTCGTCTTCATGCGTAGACTCAAGCGATGGAGCCAGTTTATTCCAGGAGTTCGTGCAGCAAGTCTCTAAAGTCTTGCTTTCCAGTTTCAGCTTGCCGCTTGCCTGAGAGTGAAATATCCCATTTTCATCTGCCAGCATGGCTGCCAGAAGTCCTGAAGGGTTGACATCGTGTCCCCCAAAAGCGTCAAAGCCGGTGACCACAAGGCGCAAATGTTCAGGTTTTACAGCTTTCGACATCAGGTTTCCAAGAACTCCAGGCAAAGTCTTTTTACAAGTTGGAATTCAATATAAAACAAAACTCAAGTGACATGGTATAAAAAAGAAGAGATTTTGTGCCGAAGTGGCGAAACTGGCAGACGCAGTTGACTCAAAATCATCCGCCCTTAAAAGCGTGTCGGTTCAAATCCGACCTTCGGCAAATTTTTAAAATTAAATCGAAATTCTAGGTAGTCTTGCAGGTTTGTTTGATTAATCATCGATTTCTTTTCTGAACCGGTAGATATGAAACTCTCTTTGAACTAAGCTCTAAGAGAGTTTCAATGGGCAAAGGAATGATTTTCGATTCCGGGACATCATCAATTCTGCGCGTAGCTTGCCTGGTAGACGGTTTCAATCTGTACCATTCCATCCAAGATTGCATCAAAGAAACTAATGCGCATGAATCAATAAAATGGATAAACCTCAAATCCTTGTGTGAATCAAAGTTGAGTATTTTCAACGCGCCTGAAGCTTCAATTCAAAAGTTTTTCTATTTCTCCTCTCTAGCTAGACATACAAGTATAGAATCCGTATCTCGTCATCAGGCATTCATACGAGCATTGCAATTCTCCGGATTCGAAATTATCTTTGGAGAGTTCAAAAGAAAAAGTGTTAGATGCAAAGCCGCATGCAAGCAGGAATATCTGGCACATGTCGAGAAGCGCACAGACGTAAATATTGCAATTAAATTACTTGAACTCTTTCAGACAGATACAAGTGATGCCTGCTTAATTTTGTCTGGAGACGGTGACCTCTTGTCCGCAGTTCAAACAGCTCGCAAGTTATTTCCGAAAAAAAAGGTGGGATTTCTGTTTCCTTACAGGAGAATTGATCGTAATCTTGCCGGTTCAGCTCATACTTCTAGTATCTTGCAGTCCAACGACTATCTTCAGCATCGCTTTCCAGAGCTTGTATACAACAAGGAACAATCTGCTTATTCTAAAATGCCTAAGAGCTGGTCAAATCATGGTTATTCATCAAAATAAAAGCCTCCGGGCCGTAACCCGGAGGTGCCTGCCGATTCTAAGTGAGGCAGCAGGGAGATAGCTTTATCCTACCTCAACAATTGCACATAAGCAAGACTGGAATAGGTCAAAGCTGTTAGGCGCGAGAGCCCCGAAAGGAGCTTTTGCTTTGGAAGAACTATTTTGGTGCATTGCTCATTTTTCCGAGTTTCAATGCCGTAGCAACTGAGTGATACAGATTGAAACCGTCAATAAAAAAGAGACACGCTCGACCACTACCCCTCCTATTAAAACCCCCGAGATATGGAGACATAATCTCGGGGGGCCTTTGGGTCGCACCTTTTGAAAAAGCCGTCGTCCAAAGGGTAGATATCTTTATCTTACACCAGATTGGGCCAATATTCGAAAAAGGTCAAACTGACAAGGCCTCGCGAATTCACTGCTTGCTGTCCACGACAGTTATTATTTCGCAGGCGGCAAAAATAAAGTTACGCGCTTTGCACCATCCTATTTTCTTATTATACCAAGCCACCCAAAAGTATAATAAGAAATCTCCAAACGGAACGAAAGTATAATAACGACTCATGAGCGATACACACGACCATTCAGACGAAATTAAAGCCAAACTGTGCTGCGGTGCCGACATACTTCAGAAGGGCATCAACAAAGCTATGCAGCGCATTGAAGAAAAAAATGCCACTAACTCACCATGCTTATATCCAAGCGAAGGTGAGTACGCAGACATACTTGCACAATTTTTAAAAAATCGCCAGAAACGTCTGATTGAAATTAATAAGGCCACAGGCGAGTCGTGGACCGAGCTTGAAAAAGTTTTCGAAAAGCTTAAAGCCAAAGGATTTCAATTAGCTCGATACATGCAAACTCATGAATCCGACATGGCTGAAAGTTTGAATCTTATGTCTTGTTCAAAAGAAAAGGCTTTTGTTGTTTATTCAAATTACAACATTCTGGACGAGCAAAAGAGGCTCACTTTGCTGCTTTATGCAGCCAGCCAACCATATAGTTCTTATAACACTCACTGCCAGAGCTTGAGTTCTGATACAGACTCAAAGCTTTTTGAAGAAGTGATCGACACTTTTAGCAGCGCGGGGCTGAATGCTCAAATCGGAGATTACCCAGGCATAATCGCAGTGACAGGAAACTGGACAAAGATTGATTATTCCGAAATAGATAATGCCGACATGGATTTTCATTTGGAAGTGCGTGTCGGCATGAACCAAGCAAATCAGGACTTTGAACTATGAAACGGATCTATACCACTGCCAGATCAGAGCTGTGTGCAAAGGCTTCGTAACCTGATATTGCGCCTTTCAAAACTGTTTCGCGCCCGGCGTCATCGAGCGGAAGTTCATCTATTTGAGCAACGAATTTTTTCCAAACAGTCATCATTCCGTTTCCAAACGGATCTAAATAATGATGCTTATATTCAGGACCCCAGGCATCTCCCAATACTTTAGACATGTACTTGCCGCCGTGCTTGCTGCCCAGGATTACGTACAAAATGCCGAGCAATTCAAGCGGATTATTTGTAACTTCTATGGTCTCCGATTTTCCATTCGAGTTGAAATTCAATTCTTTCAAATCAGTCTCCAAACGTGCCACCATAAAATATTCAGGCTCCACTATTTCTTTCAAAGGCGACTCGTCTTTGTGCTCAATTAGCGCGCCTTCGAATGCTCGATGAAAATTCAACAATCCATGCAAATATTTGGCGTAACGCTCTTTTGAAATGGTTCCGCTTGCAAGTTCATTCTGAAGTGTGTGACCTTCGATATTGCGGTGACGCGAAGACATTGATTCACGCAAAAATTGACTCAGCATTTTTTTAACCTTAATTTGGGTCCGGGAAGTTACTTTCAGACTGTGCGCTATAAGTGTACAATGTCGGACCCTTTTGCGAGAAACTTATGACAAAGGCATCGCGCAAAGACGTAAATGTTGACAATTGCGCGAGAGAGCAAATCCATATACCTGGCTCGATCCAGAGCTTTGGGTATCTCATTGCTTTCAGCGAAGATTTAACCATCACACGGGCCAGTGAAAATATAGAAGGATTGACCGGGCAGAAGGCGGCAAAGCTTGTGGGCATGTCACTTTCAGAAATATTAAATCCGGAAGACCTTAAAAAGCTGGATCAGTCGGGCAGTGAATTACGTAGACGCAATGCCGTTTTAACTTTAAAGTCAGGCACAAAACTAGGCTGCATTATGCGCGCAGCTGGAAAAGAATGTTTTCTTGATCTGGTGCCAAATAAACCTGCCGGGGCTGAAGTCTTTGTGGAACTTCGTGATCTCAGCGAGAAGTTATCTAAAGCCTCGTCGATAGAAGATTTAGCCAAAATAATGGTCAAAACGATCAAAGGTGTTTCAAATTTTGATCGAGTGAAATTGTACAAATTCGACAAAGACTGGCATGGTGAAGTAATCGCTGAGGCTCGTAATGATGACATGCCCTCATATAAGGGGCTGCATTTTCCTGAATCGGATATACCGAAACAAGCGCGTGAATTGTATGTGCGTAATCGTGTTCGTGTAATTGCCAATGTAGACGACGAACAGTCTGCGATTTATCAGAAAGAAGACGCAAAGCCGCTTGACTTGAGCTTTTCATTCGTGCGTAGTGTTTCGTCCATTCACTTGCAGTATCTTAGAAATATGGACGTGCAAGTTTCAATGTCCATCTCCATTTTGCAAGACGGCGAATTCTGGGGATTGATTGCATGTCACAACAAAACGCCTCGCGTGTTTGATTTGTTCGAGGCTGATTTTTACAAAACTGCAGGTGAATTGTTGTCCAACAGATTGACTGAATTGAGTTCACTTGAGATTAGAGAGTCGCATGCTGAGCGGTTCTCGCTTACGCAGCAACTGGTATCAGTTTTAAATAAAAATAAAAATCTTGAAGCACTCATCACTTCTCCACATTCTTTGGACGATTTTATCCGCTCCACTGGCGTAGCTGCAGTCATCGGCGACAAAGTAGTGAAAAGAAACGCAGTGCCCGATTCTGAAAGTCTTGAATCGCTTGTATCCTGGCTGGATAGAGATTCGCGGAAAGTCTTTCAATGTGACGATTTGCCTTCACGCTACAATCGAGATATCGGCTCGTACGCCTGCGGACTCCTTGCTGTGCGTCTTGATTCGAGCAACGAAAAACCCAACTGGCTCATCTGGTTTCGCCCAGAAGTGGCACTGGAAGTGGATTGGGCAGGTGATCCTTTCAGCCCCAAAACGAGCACACCATTCGGAGACAGGCTCTTTCCCAGGACTTCTTTTGAATTGTGGAAAGAAGTGAAAAAAGGGCACGCATCGCCCTGGAGCCAGTCAGAAATAGAGACTGCCAAGTATCTGGCTGATGTTTTGAGCGGAACTTTACGCTAATTGCCTTTGAGATGGTATGATCATCAACTCCACAGAAGGTAAGTGTGTGTCCCCAACACTAGTCAAATTTTGTTCGTTTCTTTCTGCATTTGCGCTGACAGTCGGTTCTGCGTTTGCTCAGGAAAATAGCGATTTCGATTTTGCGTATATCGATAAATCCGGCAAAATTGTGATAACAGGACCTTTTGCCGCCGCCGAAGACTTTTCAGGAAGCACTGCCAGGGTTAAAATCAAAGCTCTCGATTGGCAAAATGAAAAATGGGTGGCACCAAGAAGCGTAGACAAACTGCTTTCGGGGCGCATTGATTTATCCGGAAACTTCATTGACACTTTAGAGTCCAAAACAAATCAGCAAGTTAGCAAAGACTCAAGTGTATTGCCATCTCTTACACCTGCAACCAGAGACGGAAAACTCTGGGGATTTGCCGACGATTCCGGCAAGTTTGTGATTGAACCAAAATATTTGCATGCAAGAATTTTTCAAAATGGGCGAGCGCTGGTTAAAACTGCGCCTCGAAGCGAGTTTGGTACACAAAAAAATGATGCTCAATATTTGTTCCTGACAGGCAAAAAAGCTCTGAGTGACCACGATCTCGAAAAAGCCAAAGCGGCTTTTCTTGCCACCATAAAACTTGCTCCGGGAACACCGCATGCAAGAAAATCACGTTATTTTCTTGAATCCGCCATACCAATAAAACCGGTGGCAAAAAATGTGGTTGATATGCTCAAGCAAGTGGAAATGTCCGAAGCTGTAGGCAATTCAAACGAAGCCAATGCGCTTTTGAATAA
>CAZEQP010000211.1:0-5949 GCA_964514345.1 uncultured Candidatus Obscuribacterales bacterium | reverse complement strand
AAAACCGGTTTCTGCAAAAAAGATTTCAGTATTGATCAAATCATTTTACGAACTTAACTTGCAAGATTTCCTTTGTTCGGTCAGTCGCGATTACGAAGAAACGCATGTAAGACTGATAATGGCAGGCAATCCCCATACTTCCGCCAGTGTTCTGAGACGTCTATCTGCAGATCCGGATGAAAAAATACGCTGTCGAGTAGCTGAGAATGAACATGCACCAGCTGAGGTGCTGGAGGAGCTTGCTTCGGATCAAAGTGTTATTGTGCGGCTTGGAGTCTGCGAAAACTCCAATACCTCATCAGAACTTTTGCAACAGCTGGCAGCAGATCCCAGCGAAGATGTGAGACTTGGTTTGTCGCAGAATCCAAAGTGTCCAGTCGAAATTTTGAAAGTCCTGGCGGACGATAACAATGTTTATGTCTCTGAAGCTGCGACAAGAACTTTAACGGCTATGGACGGACAAAGCGTCGGTTAGTCTCGTTTAAAAAGAGTGCTTGATGCGGACAGAGAAACAAAGATGTTCTCGTCCTGAATCAATTGCTGCAAAAGGTATTCAGGACAATTAGGATTGCCGGACAAATCCATGCGTACATCGTCATCCGGGTCCCTGGCCATTCTTTCAAGCACTGACGCGGGAACGTTTGGATTTTCGCATACACCTTTTCTTACTTCTGTGTTTACATCAGATGCCAGTTTTTCCAAAATATTCATAGGCACATACTTGTTCTCCGCCACCCGGCAGCGAACTTCTGCGTCAAAATCGCTAGCCAGATGACGCAAAGCAGTTTCGGAAGTATTGGGATTGCCGGCCAGAATCATGCGAATATGAGTCTCCTCCCGGGAAAGCGAGCGCAAATGCTTTTTTTTGTCGTCATTTAAATTGAGAATGGCACTTATCAGTAATGACAAATTTGATGAAGTGATAGGTTTGGCAAGATAATAATTCATTTTCAGATTGAGTGCATCAATCAGGTCTTCATCGTTATTAGACACCGTAATTAGTATCACGGGGATTTTGCACAGTTTCTGGTCATACTTAATATCTTGAAGTACGGCATGTCCGTCTTTGTTTGGCATATTTAAATCTAATAGAATTACGTCAGGCAAACTTTCAGAAGCGGATTCTTGCATTCCACGCAAGTATTCCATCGCTTCCATTCCGTCTCCTACAACAATGAGAGTGTATTTGAGATAAGAACGCTTAAGAGCTTCTTGTGTAAGCCTTACATCAGCCAGTGAATCCTCCACCAGCAAGATATTGATTGATTTATTCATATGTACTTTTCTACTCGCTTCCATTTTTGCAATGGTCTAATCATGCCGACGTCAATTCAAGCCCACACTGTGGACGGGAGGATTTGTCTGATCGGCAATTCAAGCCTTTTCAAAAATCTATTCGAGGAAAATCCCTAAAGTCGAATATTATCATTATATCACAATAACCGAAATGCGCAGTATCAAATACGGCACCATGAGCTGAAGGCGAGTCGCAGGACTCAAAAAAACAAAGTTTGACTAGTCATGCTCCAGGTGTGCTATAGTGACCTGTATACGAAGTGTAGTTGCGTGACTACAAATCAACCTTGGAACACTACAAATGGGCGAAAAGACAACAAATATCAGCGTTCGTATCCCCGACGAATATAGAAAAAGACTGCAATTGCAGGCTGACAAGAAGGCCATCAGTTTCAACGCTCACATTTTGAGGGTGCTTGAAATACATCTGATGAATTCAGGTTTTGGTCCCACTTCTCTCACTTCAACTTCAGGAAGACTATTCCAGATCCGCTGCGAACCATTTTTAGACAATATAGATGAAACCACCTGGGCTTACTTTATTGATGAGCCCAAATTCGAAAAAGAGAGAGCATATTACTTAATCGGCATTGGTCGAACTATTTTGCGAGACTGGCAAGTAAAAGACAAAGCGACCGTTTCCAAAGAAGTGGGACTGGCATTGCTTGCTTTCTACAACCGCCAGGGGATGGAAGTGGATAGATTGTCTTTCAATCAATATCCAGGTCCGGATAACGACGGGCGACGTGTTTTGCAAGTGGCGGAAGTACCTGAAACACTTGAGCAATTTTTGGATCTGCTTATGGCAGACCGTTGGACTGACAGGTATGTGGAACAGTCCGAGAAGAGTCAAGATTTACGCAGAGGACGACCTGAGTCAGCTCTGTATCGCTAAAACCGCTTGAGGAGCGGCAACCACCTATCATCTCAAAAATTTTTTACAGGAAGTGTTCTAATGGTCACCTTTCTCTCTGTTTTTATTGTCAGTTATATTTTGCACGCCTTAGGTGTAACAATCGGCTACCATCGCCTGCTGTCACACAGATCCTTTTGTGCCCCCAAATTTGTCGAATACTTCTGGGTTTTACTGGGTTATCTTGCTTTTGAAGGTTCGCCCATCTGGTGGGCAACAGTGCATCGCGCTCATCACAGACATGTAGACACCGAACTTGATCCGCATTCTCCGCGTTACGGACTCAGGAATGCTCATGTCGGCTGGCTTATGCATGAAAATTACCCGGATCATATCAATCCGATTTTGCAGTCAAAAGACATAGTGAACGACCCAATTTATCGCTTTCTTGAACAAGGCGGAGACTGGAATAAAGCACATACGCTTAATTTCGGCATCGGCATAACTTTTAGACTTATTATTTTGTATTTCTTCGGTTGGGAAGCTGCTCTTGCCAGCACTTTAGCCGGTCTTGCCGTGTTGCAGATACCCTTGATGCTCAATGTGATTTGCCATATTCCAAAATTAGGTTATAAAAACTTTGCCACCAAAGATGATAGCGTCAATGTATGGTGGGTTGGTATCTTGGCCATGGGTGAAGGCTGGCATAACAATCACCATGCTGAGCCTGGCTCTGCACAGACAGGAATCAAGCCCTGGGAATTTGATCTTTCCTGGATAATTATTCGGACAATGAAAAAACTGAATTTAGCCAGCAATTTAAACATGCCAAAAGATTTGCGAATCAAAAACAACTAGAGGGTGGTTTTATTTGATCGGCGGTCGTTCTTCTGCTGGCTGCTGGTACGAGCAACGCCTTCAAGGTGCACTTTGTAAGAGCGTATTGACTGAGGTTTCAGCCAGCTGCCCAGAATATCGTCCACCATAGACTGTCCGCGCGCTGTCACTTGATCTCTGTTCTGAACATCCACTACAGATTTCACAAGGTTGCCGTAAATCGATTTTGTTTCAAGAGTCAAATAGCAGCGATTATTTTCAGTGTGAATGTTCAATAATTCATAACCGTTGCATGGGCAAACCTGCGCCGAGGAAAAGGGCAAAATCTGTTTCTGATTGAAACTCGACAGTGATTTATATAAGCTCAATATCTCGTCCGCACCGCCATGTTTTATCTCACTGCAAGGTTCAAGCCCGAATCTGCTGATCATTGAGCAGGCCGCCTGCCAGGCGAATCCCAGCGTCATTGCGGCAATATTCTTGAAATTGGTATTAACTGCCGATTCTTCTCCGTGCGGTGATTTAACCTGCACGTGAAACGTTCCCGAAGGTCTTCTTTCGAGCAGTATAGAAAGCACTGCATTTGGTGCAAATTCGTAACTTCCTTCGAAATCAGCTGCGGATTTGGAAATCTTGAGAAGATCCTTTTTTAAATCATCCAATGCTGCGCATGGTCGCATTGCGTTCATGGAAAGCTCCTTTCTTGTTGTGCAAAGGAACTCAAATGGGAAATGATCGCAGAAAAGATCCAATTCGTTCATTCTACCATAGTTTGGAGAAACATTAAAATTAATCCGGAAGTGGGACACTTTTGTGCATATTCTCGACAGCCCAAAAAGAAATCGTGTTAAAACTAGATTATTTTTCTGTCCGGCGTCTGAATTTCAACTCGATACGTTCTGCGCCTGTTCATATTTACTTTGACCCAAAAGAAGATGGTGCAAATTAAACATGGCAGAAAGGGTGTAATGATTTGCAGGTTCAAGGCGGGTGCTTCCAGTTTCGATTGCCTCTCTGTAAAAGTGGTCAGCCATTATAAGGTTTCAAATGAACTTAGTCTCCAGTGCAAACCCCATATTTTTTTCTACTTAGAAGCTAAGGTGAAATTCAAATATTTTCCGGTTTCAGCCAGGCTGGTGGCGATTTCTCCCTGTGAGGCAGTGGTGCCGCGGCAGCCGGAGCGGTACATGACTTGAACTTTTTTGTCTTTCATTTTGCCCAATAGTTCTAATGCCAGTTTACTGTCACAAGACATCAGTGCACAAGCGGCATAAAGTTGACCTGCCGGAGTGGCATTTTCTGTAAGATACAGCAACTCTTTTTTGTTCTTGCCGCCTTGCTGACAGGCTTTTGTATAAGCCATCCATTCAGGAGCATCGGCAGGCGCTTCTCCTCTTATATGATCGGCAAGTTCTTTGGCTCTTAAAAGAGTTTTGAGATAGTCGGGCAATTTTGCCTGCACTGTTTTTCCTGCCATCAGGTTTTTCACATCTTTTATTGCGCTATCGAGGCTTGCAGTCATCGTGGGGAATCTTTCTTCGGCATCCACATACCAGTGAATATTGTTTTCTTTAATTGGAAGACACGAATTCTGCCAGTTGGTACCTTTAAAAAAGTTGTTTTCTTTATTCAAAAACAAAAGACATTTTCCTTCTACCAGACGCACTTGCGCACAAATGAAATCTTCACCGCCTCTTACAATAAATGTTTTTGGCAAGGTGCCTTTTAACGATTGAATCACTGTGCCTTGCGATTCTTTTGAGTACGTCCAGTGACCGCCTTTTTCTTTGATTTCTTTCAGAGGTCCCAGATTTGCCACTGCTATAGAATCGGCGCGCTCGACCATTTCCTTGAGAGTGGCAAAATATGCTTTGGACAGAGCGATTTGATCTGTGAGAATTGTTAGATGTGCTGTCAAACAAAACAATAAAACTATACTGAGTTTCTTTTTCATAATTTTAAATGCGGCTTTACTCAACTAACCTATTATAGTTGAAGTTTTGCACCTGGTTAGAGGACAACAATTAATGAAATTGAGTCGCCTGGGGTGTGTTTTGGCAACCACTCTACTTTTGTCTTTGCAATTAGCCCCGGCTGCATTTTCACTTGATCTTGATCAATATGAATGGGAAAAAAATAGCTTGTTACTAGTTGAATGAAGATATTTCAGGCTTTGACGAAAAGAAGTTCAGAGAAGGGAAATCGGCCAATTTTCTCGATGATATGAATGATGCGCTTCGAAATAGTATGGGGAAACTAGGCATTAAGCTGCACAGTGAAATGCAAAGTCCGGAATTGCCCAGACTGAGCCTGCATGTGATGCTTGTAAAGGAAGATCCGCGCATGTCTTCTGCTGTAATAATGCTGAAAGAGCACTTAACGACGGCAAGAGAGCCCAGAAGGACTTACTTGATGACTACTTTTAAAATAGAAATTTACGGAAAAGACATTAAAAGTGGTGGCAAACTGCCAATAGATTTAGTCAACGCTGTTTTTAAGCGCTTTGAAGAATGGTGGAAGTTTGCCAATTCAAGTAACCCGTATAACCAGATAAAGAAACCTTAGCGGGTGTAATGTTCACCGTGTTTGCGCTCGATTTGTTCTTTGACATGATCTACATTGTCACGCAAATGAGTGGGGGTAGGAGCGCCTTTAGGAGCTTGCGCTTTATTGTCTATTTGTTTTAAATCGTGTTCGAGGGATTTTATCTCTTCGTATTTTTCTTTGATCAGTTTATTCAGGTGCTTGGTCAGTTTGAATTCAAGGTCACTTGTTGATTCTGTTTTTTCGTGAAACTTGTGTTTGGAGCTGAGTTCTTTCAGTGTGGCAAGCTTTTCTTTTTCAGTGGGAGCAGCTTTAGCCGGAGCTTTGGTATCAGCTTTTGATTTTGATTCTACTTTGTCGGCGGCAAATGCCGGCATCGAGAATAATGAGATAGCAATTGCGGTCGAAATTAAATTACC
>CAZEQP010000210.1:0-5957 GCA_964514345.1 uncultured Candidatus Obscuribacterales bacterium | reverse complement strand
TAACAGCAAGAGCCTCTCTTCCTTGATAGGGATGGGTTATAGAACCCATGTCTGTCACTCTTACAATATTTTTCTTCATCAAATTATCTCTGGCATCTCTGTAAGCTTGACTCGGATTCCAGGCAAGAGATTTTTCAGTTAAGGGGTTGTGTCTTGAAATAGCCTCTTCTCCAGGAATAGAAATTTGAATACTATCCATATTGTCCGGCTGGAAAGAGCCGGTACTTGCATTTGTTCTTTGTTTTTCTATTGCATCAATTCCTTCTTTTCCGACTTGCGCTTGTTGAGAATCGCTATTATTCATAGCGAGCTTTCGCTCAATATTTTCGGTGACCTCTTTCTTTTCTTCAGCGTCGCTCACAGTTTAATTTCCTGTTTATGCTACGTCAGGATTCCAGATTAATTCGTTAAACTTGCGGAGAATTTCATTAAGTTTTCCGTCAAACTTTTTGTCGAGTGAATTGAAGCCACCTGCGTTTTGTTTGAATATCTGATTTCGATCATCGATCGAGTCCCTATCTACAACCAAATTGGCTTTAGTCTGGGCGGCTATTGTTTCAAGCCACTGTTTTTGTGGACCGGTCCATTTATTACTGGACAGCAGTTTTATCAATGCGTTATCTACCCTTTGAGACCAGGGCAGTAAGGGATCACCTAGAGCGGCTTGTCTTACATAGCCTATTATTCGAGCGGCGATATCCTGGTTGGTCTTATCGCGCCACGCGCTTTCCAGATTGTTTTCGCTGAAGCCGTGTTCGTCGAGTGCGATTATCAATTCTTTCAATTCTTTACGAGTTAGATCGCGCGGGCGTTGAAGTACGGCTTGCATAGCCGGTAAAGTATTTCCATTTTCGCGGATGAATTGTGTAAATTCTTCCAGATAATCTTCAGGTTTTTGCCCTTTTCCATAACCGCGGGTAAGCGAAACCAGTTCATCGGCGTGATTAGAAATGTACTGAATCGGTCTTTTTGTGATTCTTCTTCCATCCAAAAGCTCGGTAATTGAAGCTCTTTGCAAAAACCAACTGGCAATATGCGGCAATGACAACTTGCGCATCTCACGAATAAAATGATTGGGCGACTGACCTGCGATAGTTTCAAATTTAGATAACTCAGCTTCGGTCAACTGACGCTTTCTTTGGTGCAATTTTGCAATGAATTGATCACGTGCCAAGTTCAAGTGATTTTCGTCTTTTATTTCTTGAAGTTCTTTTCCCAGCTTGGAAAAGGAAATTTTGGGATCTACCACAACCGGTTTCATATCGCTTACTTCTTTCAGCGCTTCATAAATCCCTACCGCATCGAAAATACGGAATTTGGTTTTATTGATTTTGTCGCATAGTCGGGTCGCCCGTCCGAGCATTTGCTCATAGAGAATGCGGCTGTTAACTCTGCGGATGAAGACTATGTTTACGATTTCATGCACGTTTATGCCGGTGGTTAACAGGTCCACTGTTACGGCGAATTGTGGAAGCGTTTCGTTTCTGTATTTACGAATGAGGGAAATAGGGTCATCTGCTTTGGACGTAATTTTCACTATTGTTTCATCGTCTATTTCGCCATACACTTTTTCAATTTCTTCTTTTAGGATTTTTACCACAAGATCACAGTGAGCATCGGTTGCGCAGAAGATTAGTGTTTTACCCGGCAAGGAAGGATCTATTTCTTTGGCTAGAACGCCGCAGACTACTCGATTGAAGTTTTCGGTGAGAACCTTTTTGTTGAAATCTTCGACTTCAAATTCGAGTTCGTCTTCTGCGAGGCTGTGATCGAGAGAGCTTGTTTCAGGATCATAAGTTATAAGATTGTCTCCTACTTCCCAGCGGATTCCTTCATTGAACAAGTGAGTCTTAATAATGTAAGGTGGATCGTGATCAACCAGAACACCGTCAATTACTGCTTTTCGATAGTTGTAATTTACTATTGGGTGTCCGAAAATATTCACCGTATGCAGTGCCGGAGTCGCGGTTAGACCTATTTTAACCGCGTCGAAATATTCAAGCACTGCTCTGTATTTGGAAACATAATCTAATTGATCACGAAAGCGCAGTTCTGTTTCGGATAGCTCCTTGTCCAGCAAATATCCTCTATGACATTCATCTACAATTATGCAATCATATTGATTAATCGCTGGTGGCTTATCCGAATACAATATTTGACGAATCAGTCCTTGAACAGTGGCTATTTGAACACTGGTATCACGATCCGGAGGACCCTCGTGCAATTCTTTTAATCCGAATATGTCAGCGAAATTCTTCAAATCTTTAATATGAGTACTTTTGAATTCGGTTGCCGCTTGCTCGCCCAGAGCAAATCGATCAACAACGAATAAAACACGCTTGAACAGTTTTGATTTCAACAAGCGATACATCATTGCCATCGCAGTCTTAGTTTTACCTGTACCGGTTGCCATTGCCACCAACATTTCCCTGCGACCCTCAATGATTGCTTTTTCGACTGAGAGTATTGCTTCTTGCTGATAGTCACGAAGACTGAAATCATAATTGAAGTCTTCTTTTTGTAAACTGGTTTCAGCTTCGGCAAAATCACATTCATGTAGCTTAGATAGTCCTTCTGGAGTATGCCAGGCGGTTAGGGGACGCCCATGATTGGTCGGACGTCTGAAATCCTGGAACCAGATCCCGCTTCTTAGCTCATGCTGTTTTAAGTAGGGACGTCCATTTGTGGAAAAACCAAAAGGGAGATTGAATTCTTTTTCTTTTCCCCAGGGTCCTCCTTCAGGCGCGACTATGTCTATATCAAATTCAAATTCTCTACTATACCGTTTTGCTCTTTCCAGATAGGCTGAAACATCAACATTGCGTTTTTTCGCTTCTATGGCGGCAAGGGGTTTTAAACCTACGAATAAAATATAGTCGGCTTTACCTTTGGATGTGGGCCATTCGGCAATTGCTATATTGCGGCCGCGTTGAGGTCTGGTTCCCTTGGAGTGACGCAATGTTGCTGTATCCGCTTCCCATTCCGCATCTCGAAGCTGCTGATCAATGAGGCTTCTTGTGGTGGCCTCGTCCATCTCAATGCGTTCTGCGGCTTCATTTAATACTGTAGGATTTGGACGTTCGTCAGGTGGGGCTGCCTCGACTTTTGTTTGCAATTCCTTCAGTTTGTCTTCTGCTTCAGCTAAAAGTGTTTCAGTTGCTGGCTCGGGTTGATTAACTAATGATTGAAGCTTCTCTTCGTTCTCCGATTTTGATTGATCAACGTTCTGAATCTCTTTTGATTCCAGCAAGCTTTTTAGCCTTGAGAGTTCATCTTTAAGTGTTTGTGTTGAATCGACGGGTGCGGCGGGCGGAATGAAAGGCCCGTGATCGAAATTGGTATCTCTTGTTGCTCTATGAAACCAGACCGCAAGTTGCCAAGACATCTTTATTGATGACAGAGCGTCTTCATGTGAGCCTTCAAGCTTGTGATTTGCTCTGTTGCCCATCTTTCTGATTTCATGGAAGACGTCTGCGACCTGGCGAGGCAGTATTTTTTCTGTTTGCAGGCGTCTCAAAAGATCTATTTGACTCTCCGATGTGGTTGAAAAGACTCCACATGCAGCAGCGATGGTTTGAGTCAAAAGCTCGGCGAATTGTCTTGTTTTGATGAGGCAGGTGTTTGGATCGTCGCTAAAATATTTTTCTGCGCGGGCACCCAGCTGAGCCAGCTCCGGAGCGTATCCCACAAGCATTGAGAAGTTGCTTGAGTTTTGTCTTTCGCTGGCTGGTATTTGTGTCATTCAAATGCATTCTATATACGAATGACTATATTACCCGAAGATTACGGATTGGTAATTCCCGCAAGAATGTCAAGTGAGTTCTTTTCAGGCTTGTAAAGTGGGACTGCTGCGACTTTGGGAAGCATCCTTGATTTCACTTGGAATTTCAATTTCTTCGTGTCTGGAAAAGAGTGCCCCGACTGCCTTTCAAACTGAGTTTGTTAGAATTCGGCTAATAGCGCTAACAATCGTAGAAAGGTGAAAAAAAGACAGTCGGATCTAGAGATAGTTATTTGATCGAATTAGAAATGTCGAAAGATCAAGTCACTATTTAGTAAAAGCAGGTCGCTTTTTTAGCCCATTTGCTGCCCTTAAAATTAGAATGCAACATCAAATATGCTTTTTTAGAGTATTCAGTTCCCACAGTGGATGAGCCGCTCCATTTAGGCAGCTTCACTATCAGATGCAAAAGTTCAGGCGCATTTGGATCTTTTGGATTTGATTGGGCATAGTGAATTACAGCCTCACCAAGCAGACGAGAGGGATGATTGGTGATAAGAGTCTGCAATTCTTTAGCTGCTGCTGTCTTTTCCTGGACGGTCAGCAGTCTTGAGATACCCGGCTTGTAATAAGCCTTCATCATGCCGTCTATGACCAGATTACCCGGTGCCACCACAGAATCATATTCCCAGTCACGGTCTTCGCCATTGGAATTTTTCTGTGCTTTCAACGGCAGAGGCAACCAGTAATTCTGATGATACCAGTTGAATTCAAGCATATTGCTTCCCATTCTGGGCACGCCGCATTCCAAATAAGGCGTAGCACCGAAGGCTTTGGTCATCAGTCGGGCCAGTAAAAATTGTCTGGTGGTGGCATCGGCGGCGTTGTCAACCGCTTTTATTTGTGAAGCCAGATTGGGATAAAAAGTGGCAAAATTGCCAGATATAGTGGCAGCCACTTCCGGTTTTTTCAAAGCATGCGCTTTTACCCAGGCGCAGGCGGTGAGCTTTTTGCGAAAAGCATCAGGCAGAGTTTTATCTTGTGACATTGCCACAAACTTTGAAATAGGCAAATTGCGATTTAGGTCGCTTGCTATGCCTCTGTCCCATCCGTTGCCCGCCACATTAAAAACTGATTGTTTTTCTACTTTTATCCAGTTATCCGGTAAGAATAAATTATTGGAAGATTCAGTGGGAAAGTTATAACAGGCTGCTTGCAAATATTCGGCAGGAGTGCTTGCTATAGCCAGTCTCTGCGCTTTGAATAAATTCTGGGAAGAAGGCGGCAGATTTTTCATGGCAAGAATAGATTGAATTCTTTTGCGTGCTTCGTCTATTTTTTTCTGATTAATAAGCGCATCGATTGCATAAAAATTGGCAGTCAAATATGCCGGATTTGTGCCTGGCAGTTTGAGAGCCGCATCCAGTAAATCTTTATTGTTGGGATCGCTCAGCGAATTGGCGCTGACAGCCGCTACCAGCCAGGGCGTAGAGCGAGTCTGTCTCCATTTTTCAATTGATTTTTTAGAGAGCAGAACTCTTTTTTCAATTTTTTTCTTCTTACGTTCTTCACTGTCATAATAAAAATAATCGTAGGGGCGCTGGAAAGTATCTATCCAATCCAGCATGTCATTTTTAGCGAAGTCATAATTTACTTTTGTGTCTTTGTTTTCATCCGAGTCACCGGCATCAAAATAAAGCTTGTCCAGGCTGACAGTAACATCACCCACATCATGCCCGTATGATTCTGAATTTCCTTTTGCAATTCCTGGAGCCAGTTTGTCCAGAATATCTTGAGGTGTGGCTGAAGCTGAATCCAGGCGTCCGATGAAATCGATATAGTCCTGACGCTTTTCTTTATTGGTTTCTTTGGCGAACAAGGCGTTGACATATTCTTTAGCCTGGTCGAAACTGGCATAATCGTCACCGCTGCAAGCGGCATTGACTTTGCATCGCGCTATCAAATATGGTGTCCAGCTTGCCCAGGGTGAATTTTTGTCCTGACCGATAGCTTCAAACAGTTTTGCTGCTTCGCCGTATTTTTTCAGATAAAAATTGGCGGCAGCTATCTGATATTGTCTGTCGGCTTTCATGAGGGCATCGCAAGTATCGGCAAGTGCAGCCGGAATAGACTTTTCTTTGTCGTAACCTATGCCGAAAACATGATCCTGCCCGTTTATCCATTCTTTTACTTGCGGGCTTTTGATACCGTATTTTTTAATTCGATCTTCCAGAGT
>CAZEQP010000209.1:0-5960 GCA_964514345.1 uncultured Candidatus Obscuribacterales bacterium | reverse complement strand
CACCAGGGTAGTTTTGCCGTGGTCGACGTGGGCAATAATGGCGATATTGCGGATTTTAGTTGTTTCCTTCATTTCGGTTGCCCGTGGTACTATGCTTTTTGTTAGTGTATTCATTATTGTATTTCTTTAGCTTCTTATCTAATGACTGCTGATAAATTGGGTCTGGTTACTAGGAGTCACGCGGGCGGATACATTGTCTATCTGGCGGAAGATGACGTTTCCCTCACCTGCCAGGCTAGAGGACGAATTAAAAAGGAGCGGAATTCCATCCTTGTAGGTGACCGCGTCGAACTGGCGGAGCTTGATCTCAACCGCAAAGAAGCAGTGATAATGAGATGTCTCGAAAGAAGCAGCCATTGCTATCGCCCCAATATTGCCAATGTTGACCAGGTTGTAATTGTACAGGCAATAGCGCAGCCGGAGTGGAACCAGTTGTGGTGCGACCGTTACATTGTCCACTTTCAACTTGAAATGCCTGATGCCATGCCGATTTTGTGCATTAACAAATGCGATCTGGTGTCTGCCGAAGAAGCTTTATCTTTACGCAACATTTATGAAGAACTGGGCTATCGAGTGCTGCTTCTTTCTGCTGCCACAGGCATGGGAATGGATGAACTCTCAAAATTGATGAACGGGCGAATCACAGTACTGGCCGGACCTTCCGGCGTCGGAAAATCCAGCTTGCTCAATTGTCTGGAGCCTGATTTGAATCTTAAGACAGGAATAATGGAAAATGAATTTGGTGTTGGACGACATACAACTACCGCGTCCGAACTTTATCAAATTAACCCACATTTCCAAAATTTAATGTTGTCAAGCACTCAAAAGCCGGACATTGCCTGGGTAGCCGACACTCCCGGATTCAATTTGTCCGAACTGAGTTATCCAGAACCTTTTGACGTCATGTTTCAATTTCCTGAAATAGTGAAACTAAAGGACAGCTGCCGCTTTTCTAATTGTTTGCACATAGTGGAGGAAGGGTGCGTGGTGCTGGAGGAAATAAACCGCGCAGATACCAACCCTGTTTTGATAGAACGTTATAAGAGCTATTTGTCCATTGTTCAAGCCTCTCAGGAAGCGCAGGCTGAGCGGCGAGCGACATCCACCAAAGTGGAGTCGACAACAAAAGTTGATGGTGGCACGGTGATACCAAAGTTGAAAGGAAAGTACAGAGCCGCCTCAAGACGCAAAGAAAAGCAGCGCATTATTTATGACATGGACGATTTAGACGAAGACTCGGATGAATAGTCTCCCGAATCCAATAGTTCTTTTTTAGCCGCGACCAATAAAATGATTATACTCAGGGCCCAGGCAAAGAACGGCTGTACAATAGCCGGCAGCACCAGAGTGGCAAAATAGAATATCCAGCTGAAAAAAGGAAATCCCACTATCAGTATTTTCAATGCTAAAAGCTTTTTGCTCAGCGTTTTATTTTCAGGCATCAGCACAAACAATATCCAGACCGCCGGCAAAATGACAAAAGCATAGTCTTGTTTGTGAGTGTGCGGACTGGTGATTAGAAGAGTCAATAAAGTGATGGATCCAAGATAGGCAAAGAGCTTGTTGTCTCTGGCTTCCAGTATTTCTTTCCTTTTTTTGAACCATATATATGCAAGTCCAAGACCTGAAAGCACCCATATGACCGAAACAAGAGTGTGAATCTCATGACCGTCATTGTGCAATAATGCGACAAGCTGTCCTCTGATGTTTTGTTGTGTTTCAGGCGATACTCCTGTCACCTGCCCGCTTATTTCACCGAATTTAAGAGCGGCCGGATATCCGGCTACATTTTTCCAGCCCAAAATCAAAATAGAGGCGGCAAGATAAATTGCACCCATTAATGAAAAACCGGCAAAAAATTTCATACCGCCAAGTATGGTTCCCACCAGAAACATCACAGGAGCGTATTGTAGTTTTAGCAGACAAAAGCCGCCTAAGATTCCAGCCAGAAACCATTTTTTATTTTGCAGACTTACCCAGTAACCAAGAAATGCCGGATAGAGCACTAGAGCCACTTGAGCCAGTCTGAAACAAAGCCAGTAAGGGAAGCTGGCAAAAGATGCCACCAGCAAGAATGCTTTTTTCAATCCCGAAAGGTCCAGATTGCGGCAAAAGTTTTTAATACTAAATACGATACCGAGGGCACCAAATAATTCCCACAAATACCAGACAGCCGTCATGGGCAAAAGTGGCAGTGGCATCATTAAAACAAATAGATAAGGTGGATACTGCGAATAGAATATTTTGTCCAGCTTCATACAGACAAGTTTTTCCAGACCTGAATTCTGCACCATTGGATCATAGATATTTATATGATCGTGCAAAGCCTGCCATGCCAGATTTCCATTATTGTAGTAGAGGATGAAATCGCAGGTGTAGACTATGCCTTCATGCTGATAAACAAGCAGCCTTTTGGCGGCAAAAGCCATAGAAGTGTCAACATAAGTGGCAATCATCCAGAGAGCAAGAAAACTTATATATGAAAACCATAACTGTTTTATAAGTTTGGTATTCATGCCTTGGTTTTTATCACATTTACAAAGTGATCAAATGCGCCTTCGTTCAAAAGATGTCTGGGCTTCTTACCGGAGAAGGCATCTAATATGGCTTCTGCTGCAAGCATACTCATACTTTGTCTGGTCGTAATACAAGCAGAACCTATATGCGGAGTCAGCACCACATTTTCCAACTGGTAAAATTCATCCGGCACATTGGGCTCATCGTCAAAAACATCCAGACCGGCGGCAAATATTTTGCCTGCCTGCAAATGGCTTAGTAGCGCCATTTGATCTATGACAGCACCGCGGGAAGTATTAATCAGTACTGCATCTTTTTTCAAAAGGGACAGCTCTTTTTTGCCAATCAATCTTTCGGTAGCTCTGTTCAATGGGCAGTGCAGGCTGATGAAATCGGCTTGCGCCAGCAAATCTACTATGTCCAGTCTTCTGGCATTGAATTCTTTTTCAATCATGTCGTCATCCTGGTCGCGGGGAGAATGACGCGAATACACAATATTGAGACCGAAAGCGCAAGCTCTTTTAGCAAATGCTTTGCCGATCCTGCCCATACCTATGATGCCGCAAGTTTTTCCTTTCAAATCGGGACCAAGCATCAAGTCACTTTGAAAACCCTGCCATTTTCCGGCTCTCACATAACGGTCAGCTTCGCAAACTCGACGTGTGCATGCAAGCAAGAGTGCAAAAGCCAGATCGGCTGTGGCATCGTCCAGGACCCCGGGAGTATTGCAAACCAGAATGCCTCTTTTTGATGCTTCGGCAACATTTACATTGTCATAACCGACTGCTCTATTTGAAATCATTTTCAAAGAAGGACAGGCATCCATAACCTCAGGCGAAATTGTGTCCAGCGGCTCGCTTAACACAGCGTCATAACCGGCAAGCAAACGAATCAAATCATTTTGCGAAAAAGATTCGTTTCGATAAAACTCAACAAACACAGCCTGGTTTTGCACCGTTTTTTTTACCGGCTCTTGCAAAAGCCCCATCACTGCTACTTTTGCCTTAGCCATCGATTAAACCTGCACTTTTGCGTCACTAAAAATCATGTGCGCTTCAAGCATTGAATTTATTTGAGCGATTTCGGCTGTAGTGCGGGCTTCATCCCAGCCCAGCAAATTTTGCACCAGACGGGCTACTTTGGGGACTGCAACCAGGGTCTGGCTTTGGTGCACAAGACCCAGACGGATTCTTCTGAATAACACATCGCTCAAAGAAATGGCCATTTCGTGTTTTATTGTATAAATCACCTCGGCCATAATAGGAGGAAACTCAGAACAAATTCGCCTGGATAAAGGTTCATCGGACGCCACTAAATCAAGCACATGCTCAGCATGAGAACCATAGCTTGAAATCAAATGATCAATGGTGGCAGGCTCCAGTCCCAGACTGCGCGCGCGGGTGGAAACTATCGCCGTTTTGGTCAGATAGTCTTCACGACTGGTATATCCACCTAGCATCACTTTGTCTGTGGTCGAAGGATTGAAGCCGTCACGTTCTTCTTGGCAAAACTGCTCCAGCGCTTTATCTACAACATGTTTTGCCAGAATTCTGAAATTAGTCAATTTACCGCCGACTATACCGATAGTTTTGTGCGGTCCTTCAAAAATTTTGTGTTCGCGCGAAAGATTTGCCGTCTTACCCTGGCTCTCACCTTCATCTACAAGCGGTCTCAGTCCAGCCCAGGCAGCAATGACATGTTCTTTTTTAAGATGATTTCTTCCTACATAATGATTGACTGTCTTAAGCAAGAAATCGATTTCGTCCGCCTCAGGCAACGGATTATCGAGTGAGCCTGAATAATTAGTGTCGGTGGTTCCGATCATAAGCGCCTTTTGCCAGGGCACAAGAAATACATATCTTCCGTCCGGTGAAGGCAAGAAAAGTGCGCTGTTCGTTTCCAGAGCCGAAAAAGGCACCACTATATGAATGCCTTTGGCTGGTTTGACGTTGTTTTTCCAGCTGGAGTCAATTTTTGAATTTAATTGATCCGACCACACTCCTGTGGCATTGACACAAGCACGAAATGAAAAATTGAGATTTTCACCTTTGATGCGATCGCGGCACTGCAAAGCTTTTTGCTCGCCGCCCTCAATTCCAGTAGCTTCCACATAATTGACCAGAACAGCTCCTTTATCTTGTGCTGTTTTCAAAACATCAATCACCAGCCTGGTGTCGTCCGTAACACAATCGTGAAAACGAAGCCCTGCCACAATTTCTTTATCGTTGAGAAAAGGCGCACATTCAAGAACGGCACTCCTTGACAAGCCCTCGTGCCTTTTTGAGCCGGCGATATGTCCGGATAAGGCGTCATACAAAGTGAGACCCAGCCCGGCTTTGAGCCCGAAAAATTTCTTATTTTTGAGCACCGGCAAGATAAAACTCATGTCACGTACGAGATGCGGAGCCAAACTCTCTAAAAGTCCACGTTCATGACACAGTTCTCGGGTGAGCCTGATATGCAGCTGCTCAAGATAACGCAAGCCGCCATGTATGAGCTTAGTCGTCTTGCTCGAGGTTCCGGAACCGAAATCATCCTTCTCCACCAGCAGTACCGACATGCCTCTGTTAGTGGCATCATGGGCTATTCCAGCACCGACGATACCACCGCCAATTATGAGCAAATCAAAAGTTTTATTCTGGGCTTGCTTTAGAGATTCACGGCGTGTTTGCATTCGTTCTATGTTACTAGCAACCTTATTTTTTGCCCATACTTCATCAAATCTTGGCAAATCTTGCGAAACAACAAGGGTAATTTTGGCTTACTTGTTCTATCTTTATTAGGTACTTTTTGAGGCGAACAATTCTCTAATGAAACCGACACAAAAAACACCACTATTTCTTGGTCAGAACACGGCTTTGCTGGCTGCATTGTTGCTTGGCACTTATGCCCAGACAGCACTGGCCCAAAACGACACAGCCGCGCAAGGCAACAACAATGCCCGCTTGCAGGAAGTGCGTCAGGAGAATGTGCAGGAATTGCTGAGATTCATCAATACAGATAAGACCAACGCCAACACAGATAGAATCTTAAGAATCAACGCCCAGGCGGAAAAATTGTTCAACACCGGTCACACTCAGGACGCTCTGGTCAGATGGCAGGACGTTTACGGTGACTCTATCGAAATGAAATTTTCGGAAGGTCAGGGCAAAGCACTAATAGGCATGTGCAAAATTGCTTTGCAGCAGGGCAAATGGGTAAGAGCCAAGCAATTAGGCGAAAACGCCATCGAAGTATTAAGTGCAATTAACGCGCAACAGGATCTGGGTCGGGCAAGAGTAGCTCTGGCTCAAGCTTATTTTGGTCTGGAAAATCCTGTTTGGGCGGCCAAACAACTTGAACTGGCACTGCGAAGCCTTGTCGGCCAAGCAAATACCGACCCTACCGAAGCCTCTTCTGTTCTCACACTGGCCGGCGGATTGCTTTTACAAAATAATAAACCG
>CAZEQP010000208.1:0-5963 GCA_964514345.1 uncultured Candidatus Obscuribacterales bacterium | reverse complement strand
AATGACCATATTGTATTTTTTGGCCAGGTCCTGCATCGTTTTTATCGTCGGACCATCGGGAATTTCTTCAGCCGAGTCGTACCAGCAGTTTTGCTGCTCAGCACAAAAATAGGGTCCATTGAAAATTTCTTGCAAGCATAAAATTTGCACTTTTTGTTCGCCGGCTTTTTTGATGTACTCAACATGCTTGTCCAGCATGGCTTTTTTGATTCTCTCCATGGTTTTGGCATCGGTGCCACCATCAGGAGAGACAATTTCGTTTTTCGTTTGGATTAAGCCGCACTTCACGATATTCGACATATTTTTCTCCGTTTTATTTTTTGTACGAGAACTAACTGCATAGAGACGGATTTATTCTGGAAAAGTTGTAAACCAACTAAACCAGAATTTGAGATTCTTTTTCCACAGTGGCTACTGCTTTGCCGAGAACTTTCAACAAAGTGTCGGCATTGTCTTTAGTGATATTGAGTGCCGGTTTAATCCGGATCACATTGCCAAAAATACCGCCTTTGCCGACTATCACTCCGTCTTCTTTGCAAAGTTCGACTATGCGCGCTGTTTGCTGCGGCAAAGGTGTTTTGTCTTTAGCGGCAAATTCAATACCCAGCATCAAACCACGCCCGCGTACATCAGCCACAAATCCGGGGTGGCGTTTTTTCATTTCTTTGAAGCCTTCTGTCAAGTGGTTGCCGACTTCATTGGCATTTTTGATCAATTTTTCTTCTTCTATAACATTCAAAACCGCCAGTCCGGTTGTTGCAGACACCGGATTGCCGCCAAATGTGTTTATTTGCTGCTGACTTGCCGCTCTATCGCTGAGCTCATCTCGAGCAATTACAGCCCCGATAGGCAACCCGTTACCCAGACCTTTAGCCATGGTGATCATGTCCGGAACCACACCATAACCGCTGATTCCAAACCAGTCACGTCCGGTGCGTCCAACACCGGTTTGCACTTCATCAGCTATGAAAAGCACACCATATTTTTCAAGAATCTTTTTCACTTCTTTAAAATAGTCATCCGGCGGAGTTATGGTGCCGCCAACTCCTTGAATGGGTTCGGCTATCATCACTGCCGGTTTGCCGCTTGTTTGTGTTTGAATCACACGCTCCACATCTTGAGCACATTCAAGCTGGCAGTTGTCAGATGTCTTATTGAAAGGACAGCGATAACAATATGCATTTTCAGCATGCACAATGCCTGATGCCGGCATAACTTCCGGCCTGAAGTTATGGTTGGCGGTCAAAGTGGAGGTGAGATGCGATTCTCCATGATATGAATGTTTCAAAGCGATCACTTCGTGCCTGCCTGAGGTCAACCGAGCCAGACGAACCGCTGCTTCGTTTGCCTCTGTCCCGGAATTAGTGATGAAACTCTTGGACAACCCCGAAGGAGCAATCTCGGCTAATTTTTCAGCCAGGTCCACCATCGGTTGAGTCATAAAAATTGTCGATGTGTGCTGCAAAGTTTTTACTTGCTCTACAGTGGCTTCCACCACTTTGGGATGGCAATGCCCAACACTCACAGTGACGATGCCAGCAAACATATCCAAATACTCTCGACCTTCCTGGTCGTACAGGTACTGACCTTGACCCTTTACAAAATGGGGAGGGTCAGAAAATAGATGCTTTACCGATCCGAATATGTATTTTTCACGCTTGGCTTTCAATTCGGCTTTGCTGAGCGCAGTCTTTCCAGGTTTCACGACAAATAACCTCACCCAAATTAATTAGACAGAACGACAAGAGACAAACCAGTAGACAAAAAGGGCACCGCATCTGGTGAAGCCGACCGTCCCGGCACCTCCAGCCTCTGGAAGCACACAACCGTTATCGGTTATGTTTTGAGCGGGGCCTCTCCACAGAGGTCCGCTTAACAAATGTCCTAGTATCTAAGAGGTAAACTAAAACGAATGTTAAGGAGATAAAATACTACTTACTTATTGATCCTCACGTCAACCGAGATGGCTAAATAGTATCTAATAGTGTATTCTTCTTATCAATCTTGGCTATTTTCTTGATTCGAAACTGTTAGTAAGATAATATTCAAGAATCTGCACAAATTTGCAAAATTGCTTCCAAATTTGCAAGAATCTGCAACTATCATTGTGCGTTTTAGCAAAAACGTCATGTTGTGCGCCCGTAGCTCAGTGGTAGAGCACTCGGCTTTTAACCGATTGGTCCTGCGTTCAAATCGCAGCGGGCGCAAATTTTTCAACCAGAAATCTTAAAAATATCCGCGCCTAAGCTACCACGGGAAATTGTACCGAGCAAAAAGCGGTACGCTTCCCGACGTCAGTCCATGCCGGAAATCAATTACGGCAACCTGTACTCCCCGATCCTCAAAAGTTTCTGGATACAAATACAAGGAAGCAGAGAATTGGCTCACTTTGCCTCTTGCGGTCGCACCGGCTCCAAGCATAAATACGACTTCCAGCCCTCGGGGAGAACGTATTGGTTGCGCCAGTTCAAAATATTTCTCCAGCATCAGATCCAAGCCATACGGAGGCGGTTCTTCAAAATCTATCGGATCGTCATGAGTTGTCCAGTTCCATAAAACTTCGTCGGTCCCGGAACGCAATAATTTCACATTAAGACGTGGAAACCAGTGATCGTCCCCTTCTGATTCACGATAAACGCTTAAGCGACCTTTTTTCAGCTGAGGTCGGTCTATTAAGAGCTGTCTTCCTGGAGCGTCGATTTCATCCATCATATGGTTGCCTGGTTGTCCTCTTGCAAGTTGGACAATATTACAGAATTTTGGTCAATATTTGCCAAAATTGGCAAATTTGGCAAATATGCAGACCATACACCGCAATTTCAAAATAGCACTTTTCAAGTAATTATTTGAACTGAGCATATCAAGAAATCTTGGCAAGAACATTTGCTGCTAAACCATAGATAATAAGTGCCTATGGCCAAAGGAAAGATTCTCACATTCCCTAAACGTTATTCTCTGGGCAGTATTTATGTTGCCGAAAAAGAGATGCCTGAATCCTGGGAGCTACTTGAGCATCCGCTGGGTTTGATAACCAGACCGGAAAATCAGCCCATTGCCTGGGAGTGGGTCGACGAAGCGCGAGGCGACATTACTGTGCCTGCCTCGAGGAAAGTAAAACTCAAACCGGGTTCGGCGCAAGTACCCAATTTGGCTTATCTAACTGAGCTTGAAGCAAATGCTGTTCACACTCTTGATCTGAGCCGAACCGGAATAAGTGATCCCGATTTGCTTCCGATCAAACATCTTGAAGGGTTATCAGTCCTTGAACTTGCTTACACAGCAATTTCCAATCAAGGAATTGAGATCATTTCCAATCTGGCCAATTTACATACACTTGGATTGACCAATACTGCAATAACCAATTCAGGTCTCGACAATTTGAAAAAATTGTCCTCACTCAAAGAGTTGTGGCTCAATGGAACTCTGGTTGATGATGAGGGTCTTGAACATTTGCAGACTCTTTCAAAACTGAAACTGCTGGGTCTGTCTTCAACAAAAGTGACTGATCAGGCGTTTGCTACTCTTTCTCCCTTAAAAATGTTGTTGCGGCTTTATATGTTCAACACACGCGTGACGGCAAAAGGAGTAGGAGAATTTCGTGAAAAGGTTCCACGCTGCCGAGTAAAATGGCTGCGTCCGGCCAAATTGCGTCCAGAGTATATGGAAATTGACGAGCTAGATCTTGATCTTAGTAATTTGATGGCTGAATTGCCTGAATCAGAAATAGAAGAACAAAACGAAAAAGTCGATCCTATGCCCGACGATCTTTTCTGGAGCCTGATAGACAAACTTGACTGGGATCAGGAAGGTGATGACTTGAGGGTCATTGAACCCAGCGTAAATTCCCTGGCAAAACTGGAAAACAAAGACATTTTTGCTTTTGATGAAGCCCTGACTTACAAACTCTATATGCTTGATGCCGAAAAGTTTGCCCGAAATATTGGTCGTGAATCTTACCGAGGAAAAGATCAATACTTTTCCAAAAGCTGGTTCTTGAATGCTCGTTGCTGTGCCGTAGCCAACGGCAAAGAAGCTTTTGACGAAATCATGTTAAATCCAGAAAATATGCCCAAAGATCTTGGTTTTAAGGCTCTAGTTTCAATTGCCGAAAAGGCCTACTTGTTAAAAAATGGCACTCGATACAACTATGCAACAAGATTCAGCAATAAAACATACAGCAATCGTGAAGGCTGGAACTGATAAAACAACACTAATAGAATTACTTATATTATGTACGCAACAAAATTTCAAACCAAATACGGAAAATGTCTTCTCACCTGGAGCGAGCGCGGACTTTCAGCCGTCATCCTGGCTAACACACCCTGTTCAGCTGAAAAACATAACCGATATCGGTTATGTTCTGAAATTCCTGACTGGGTAGAGGACGTTAAAAATCAAATTTCATTGTATTTTGAAGGTCAACCCCTGGCGCTTGAACGGCTCAGGAAAATAAAACTGGATTTTGGCAACATTTCACCTTTCAGGCGCAAAGTTTATGAAAAATTGCGCGCATTAAAATCCGGTGAAATAACCACTTATTACGATCTTGCCCAGGCGGCTGGCGCTCCTGGCGCAGCCCGAGCCGTGGGAACAGCCATGGCAAAAAATCCATTTCCCTTAATTGTCCCTTGCCACAGAGTTATTAAATCGGACGGCTCTTGCGGCGCCTATTCTGCTCTTTCCGGAACAAAAACAAAAATTGAACTTCTTAAGATGGAGCAAATGAAAGGAGCACAAAAGGATTCTGTGAATAAAATGGATACAGCGACGTCAAAAAGTTCAAAAATTGTCGCTTCCAGAGGAAAAAAATGAAACCTGCCCTTGTTCTTATGGCCTTGATTGCCGCCGGCTTATACGGTCTTGTGCATCCGGCAAGAACCCAAGCCCAGGACTACAACTCTAATCAGGGTCAATACTCAGATCCGGCACCACAAGGGAAATTAGAAGCTGTGCGTTATATTACCTGGTGGTTTCATGACGCCACCGGTTATCATCCGGCCATTCTGGTCCAATTTGAAAATGTTAGCAGCCAAGATCTTTCCGGAGCAAGACTGCGATTCCAGGCTCAGTTTCGCAATCTGGCTAATGGATACGTCAACATTTCAAATACAGAAAAACGCATAAAGCTTGAACCTAACGACAAAATCGAAGTTTTTTTGCAAGGTCCCAACTCAATTGAATTGCCGATTGACAGAGCTCAGTGGCCCAAAATGGAATGCAAAGTCATGGCCCGCATAGGTGATGAAGGAGCCGAATCCAGCCAGACTTTATTATTGGCTCGTCTTGATCAAGTTACTATGAGCACCGAGGAAGCGAGCAATTTATTCGGCAAACAACCCGATTTAAGACCTCGGAAAAAACGCAGCACAACACCTGTATCACGCACGCCTCTTGCCGCCACCACTGGAGTTCTGGGAGAAAAGAAACCAAAATATCAGAGTTCAACTATGATGCTGGCTCATATGACCGCAAATAACGGTTCTGCACATCCTGGACTGGGAGACGACTTTTTTCATTTTGAAAAAAAATTCGGATTACCCATTGAGACTGACACAAATGACCAGAACTGGACCTGGGCTCACTATCAGCCCGCAGACGGCGATTTTTCGCTTTATGCCGGAGCTCCGGGTCAATCAGACATAGTTGAAATAATTATAGTTAAGCTTCCTATCGATGCTCTTAAACACGAAAACGAGTTTTTAAGTATGGCTAAGGCGATGTCCGGCAAAAACAGCCGCGATTCACTTGTTTCGACAAGTCACTCGGTGCGTTACTTACGTTCCGGTCGATTAAAAATTGAACAATCAACCGGCAAAGGCTTCCAGTCAGCCCACCTGCTTTACGGCAATTTGACCGGTTCTTCGGCATCTGCAACCGGCAGCAACAATATAAATGTACTTGTACTAACAAAAAATACGGGAAACATCTTCAACATTTTGCATAAGGAAACACAAAAGGCTAAG
>CAZEQP010000207.1:0-5967 GCA_964514345.1 uncultured Candidatus Obscuribacterales bacterium | reverse complement strand
AGTTGGAAGAATTGAATATGGATGCACTTGATTTAAATGATTCGATTGCCGACTATTTGTCGAGTCGTTTGCTCAATATGAAAGAACTGTCTGTGGGACATTCTTTAATTACGGTCAAAGGGGTGCGCGCTCTTCTGAAGCTGCCCAAACTTGAATATTTGAATATCAGCGGTTGCAAATATTTGCAGGATGAATCTGCCCTTGAAAGCATAGAAATACTTTCACGCACTTTCAAGCGGGTAAAAATTTCAGACCGTTCGAGAATGTTTAAGGATTAAAGATTAAATCGCAAAAAAAATTGAACTTTTTGTCTTCGGTGATCGTTTTAGTAAGTAGAAGCAGTTTTTCCGACGACCAATTTGTGAGGACGATTTGATGAAATTTAATACTTATATAGCCACCATTGCCTGTCTAACCGCTTTTAGCCTACCGGGATTAGCTGCCGACACTCCGGAATTTGACGGAGCATATCCTGGACCAGGACCGGCTTTCGAAAACCCTGAAATGATGCCTCCGCCACCACCGGTGGAAGGAGAAATGGAACCTTTAGCCATGCTTCCTGACGAAGGATTGGATATGGCCGCTTTTCCCCTTTCAGCTTCAGCCACAGGCGGAGCCGGGAGAATGAAATTCAGCGATGACCAGCTTGAGAAAATGTATTCTTTGAAGAATAAACTGGCTGATGAAACCGGCGCCACAGTGGCAGAATTAGCCAAACAAAAACGTCATTTGAAAGACCTTCTCACTAAGCCCGAGTTGGATCGCAGTTCGATAACAGCCACCCAGGATAAAATAAATAAACTGAGCTCGGATCTGTCCAATTCGTTTCTCTCTTTCAAAATGGAATTGATGGAACAGTTTACCCCCGAGCAAAAACAAGCCATGCGTTACAAAAGTCTCAAACGCGGACGTATGGGCGGATTCAAACACAGAGCCCCTGGAGGTCCTGGAATTCCTGGCGGTCATCGCAGACCCCACTAGTTTTTTCTGACCCGCAGTAAACTGAGAGCCGGCCGGTTATTCCGGCTGGCTTTTGGTCCATTTATCAAGCATGGCGCCAAAATCATCCAGACTGAAAGGTTTGGGCAAAAAGTCATCCATACCTGAGTCCAGACATTTGACTCTGTATTCGTCAGTCACATGACCCGTTACAGCAACAATGGGCACATTTTTGCCTTTTTCGTCCATTTCTCGAATCATCAAAGTGCACTGGCAGCCGTCGATTTCTTCAAGACTCATGTCCATTAAAATGAGGTCGAACATCTCACTTTCTTTGCAGGCCTCAAGCGCCTCACGGCAATTATTGACCAGTTTGGCGTTAAAGCCGAAACGTTTTGACAGAGCCTTATAAAGAGCCTGCTGGTTAGAATTGTCTTCCACAAATAGTAAGCGTTTTTCAGTCATAAACCCTGTTAAAGCCTTAGCTATAATTTTGAGCTTAGCATTAAACTGCTCTAGTGGGGGAGAAGTTACTTTTTAGCATATCTGGGTAGGGCTAAAATAAGGTCTTATTACTTTATTTATGCGGTTTTAGAATGAAGATCGGAACCAGAGTCGTCTCAGCTTTTGCAGTTCTAGTACTTTGTTTTGGTATTGCCGGAACAATTGCTGTTCAGAACCAGGAAAGAATTTCCAAAACAAAGTCATGGGTTGAACACACATATGTTGTGCTGGCTAAACTTGATGCCATATTCGGTCAGATAAGCAAACAAGAAAGTAATGTCCGCGGCTTTGTCATCATGTCGGATGAAAATATTATTTCTGACTGGGCTAGCTTCAAAGAAAAACTGCAAACTGAAATAAAAGCTCTTGAAGAGCTGACCAGCGACAATCCAAATCAACAAACTCGTATAATTAAGTTAAAACCGCTGGTGGAAGACAGATTGAGCGGACTGCAAGCCACTATCGATTCAAGACGCAAAGTCGGCAAAGAAGCGCGTGTCCTTTTGTCTTATAAACAGATGGAAGTTTCACGCCAGATTGCAAGCGTGCTGAATGAAATGAAACAGGAAGAGTTGACTCTCCTGGATGAGCGAGTAACGAAAACTGCAGAGAGTGTTAAAGAAGCCGAACATATTTTGCTTCTGGTTATTATCGCGTCTGTGGCAGTGTCAATCGGGACGGTCATTATTGTAGTCAAAACAATCAATACCGGTGTAAGTGTCCTGCTTGACGGAACCAGAAAAATCTCCGCAGGTGATCTGGACAACAAAATCGAAGTCACTTCAAAAGATGAACTGGCTAGTGTGGCCGAGTCTTTCAATTCAATGTCATTGCAATTGAAAGAAGCACGCAATGAACAACACGATAAAAACTGGATCAAAACCAGCTTGAATAATCTGGCTCTGGAAATGCAGGGAGTTCGTGACCCGCTTGAAGCCGGACGCATCAGTCTTGAATTTATGGTTAAAGCTATGAATGCGCAGTGGGGAGTGGTTTACGGCTGCGGTCTGGGTACTCTCAATGTTCCAAACATGATGGATGAAGGCGCCTGTCTCAATTTGATCGGTACTTATGCTTGCAGCCAGAAAGAAGGAATTGCCAAAATACTTGAATTTGGCGAAGGACTGGCAGGACAGGTTGCGATCAGCAGAGAAAAACACTTATTGACTGATCTCACGCAAACAGAAGTATTTATTAACTCGGCTACTACTCACATCAAGCCGATGGAAATTCTTGTGTTCCCGTTACTTTTTGAGAACAAATTGAAAGGTGTTGTAGAGCTTGGTTCGACCAATAAATTCACTCCAGTCCAGCTTGAACTGGCGGATGAGCTCATTCCTCAATTGGGAGTGATTTTTCATTTTATTGCCGGACAGGTAATGACAGACAATTTATTGCAAGAGTCACAAGTGCTTAATGAAGAACTACAAGCCCAGCAAGAAGAGCTTGAGTCTCAGCAAGAAGAATTGCGTCAGGCAAATGAAGAGCTGGAACAAAAGGCTGATGTTTTAGACCAGCAATTTCAGGCTATCAACGAGAAAAACAGAGAGCTCGAACAATTGCAATTCACACTGGAAGAAAAGGCGAGAGAACTGGAATTAGCATCCAAATATAAGTCTGAATTTCTGGCCAATATGTCGCACGACTTGCGCACCCCGCTGAATAGTCTTCTTATCTTTTCAGAATTACTTGGTGACAATGAAAATAATCATCTGGATGAAAGTGAGCTTGAATACGCCAAAAACATTCGGCTTGCAGGCAAGTCTCTTCTAACTTTGATCGACGATATTCTTGATCTTGCCAAAATCGAGTCAGGCACGATTTCGCTTGATCTGACCGAGTTGCCTTTTGAATTGGTGGAGACCACACTTAAACGCAATTTCGAAAAAGACGCCACACGCAAAAAGCTGGACTTTCAAATTCATCTGGATTCAGATTTGCCCAAATCAATGAATGTGGATCAAAAGCGTTTGTTCCAGTTATTGAATAATTTATTGTCCAACGCTTTTAAATTTACTGAAAAAGGCGGCGTATCCATTTCGATCAAAAGTAACGAGGCAGATCCTGATGTGATTTTGTTTGCAGTGGCAGACACCGGTATCGGTATCAGTCAAGACAAGCACGGGATAATCTTTGAAGCTTTCCAGCAAGCCGAGTCTCACACTAAAACAAAGTACGGCGGCACCGGTCTGGGACTTGCCATTTGTCGCAAATTGGCCGAATTAATGGGTGGAAATATCCAGGTCACAAGCAAAACCGGATTAGGAAGTACTTTTACAGTGTCACTGCCGATCAAATATCTTGAGCGCGGACGGCAGGCGGTGACGGCGCCAGCCTCACTGGACACTGATTCGGGCTTTTCCAGATCTGATCCGACAATGGGTATTTTGATGGAATCCGAGATTCCAGATGATCGATTTGAAATCAAACCGGGCGACAGAGTGCTACTTATTATTGAAGACGATCCCTCATTTGCCAATATGCTTTTAAACGTCGCGCGTAAAAACGGATTCAAAGGTGTGGCCGCATTAAGAGGCGGAGAAGGACTGGAGTTGGCCAGGAAAATAATTCCTGATGGCATTACTCTTGATTTGAAACTGCCTGATACCGACGGCTGGGTAATTCTGGACCAGTTGAAAAATTCATCTGACACAAGACATATACCGGTGCATGTCATTTCGGTGGACAACCAGGAGCGCAGATCTATGAATCTGGGTGCGGTCGGCTTTCTTGAAAAACCGGTTACACTTTCCAATTTATCTGAAGCGATGGACAAAATTAAAATAGTTCTGGATCGCACCACCCAGAAATTGTTGCTTGTAGAGCCGGATGATAAGCTTCGCAAAAGCCTGGCTGAACTTTTACAAACAGAAAATTTGCAAATAGAAATTGTGACTACAGCCAAAGCGGCTATAAAAGCACTGGATAAAGAAGAGTTTGACTGCGCCATAATTGATCTCAATCTAAAAGACGGAAGCGGATTCAATCTAATCAAAGAAATTCAAGGAAGGGTCAGCAACAGTCACATGCCGCTGGTAGCATTCAGCACCGGCAACCTTACAGAAGATCAAAAATCACAACTTAAAGAATTAAACAAAACAGGTATCCTCAAAGATGTAGATTCACCTGAAAGATTGTTGAATGAAGTAGGATTGTTCTTGCATCGTGTGGAAAAAACTCTGCCTGAGAATAAACGCAAAATACTGCGGTCGGTTCGCCAGGAGGACAATCCTTTTTCCGGACGCAAACTTTTAATAGTGGACGACGATCAGCGCAACATTGTAGCTTTGAGCAGTGTTTTGCAAAAATATGACGTCAGGATTTTGACAGCTGAAAACGGTGTGGAAGCACTGAACAAAGTGGAAAACAATCCGGATATAGATCTGGTGCTGATGGACATCATGATGCCTGAAATGGATGGATATGAGGCTATGCGTCGATTGAGAGCGCAAGAAAAATATCGTAATTTGCCTGTAATTGCCGTCACTGCAAAAGCGATGAAAGGTGACAGACAAAAGTGTCTGGAAGCGGGCGCGTCAGACTATATAACAAAACCTGTGGACAAGGGGCAATTAATCTCATTGCTTCGAGTCTGGCTGTACAAAGCATAATGGCATGAATCCTCAGTTTAGCGAAGGTCAGGTCCAGGTGTTGCTGGAAGAGGTTTTCAAAAAAACCGGCTTTGATTTCAGACAATATTCTCCTCCTTCGATTAAGCGGCGTGTTCAGGACGCCATGGACATAGAGCGTATCAAGTCTATCGATGAGATGGTAGAACGAGTCCGAAAAAAACCTGAAGCCATGCGGAAACTTATTTTGACACTCTCTGTTCCGACCACTTCTCTTTTTCGAGATGCTCAAGTTTTCAAAACAATACGCACCACTCTGGTGCCAAAGTTGAGATCTACATCAATAAGAGTCTGGAGCGCAGGCTGCTCAACAGGGGAAGAAGCCTATTCTCTTTCAATTCTATTTAGAGAAGAAGGATTAAATAAGCAAACAAGAATTTATGCCACAGACTTGAATGAACAACTGGTGGAAACTGCAAAAAAAGGAATGTTCAGACTTTCAGTCATGCAGGACTACACAAGCAACTATCACAATTCAGGCGGTACAAGCGGTTTTTCAGATTACTATACCTCGGCTTACGGTTCGGCCAAATTCCACGAAGAATTAAGGGAAAATATGGTCTTTTCTCAGCACAATATGGTGACCGATTCATCTTTTAATGAGTTCAATTTGATTCTTTGCCGCAACGTAATGATTTATTTCAACAAAGAGTTGCAAGACAAAGTACATGGACTATTGTTCAAAAGTTTAACGCCAGGAGGCTTTCTGATACTAGGCGACAAAGAAAATATTCGTTTCACTCCATTTGAAACATCCTACAAAGCGATTTCACCGACTTTGAAAATATATCAAAAAACGGAATGAGCTTATTTTTTCTTGATCCGAGTGATTACTTTCACACCATGCCCGGTATCACTGAAAGAATATTTTTCTGAAGAATTATAAGTTTGCGGT
>CAZEQP010000206.1:0-5977 GCA_964514345.1 uncultured Candidatus Obscuribacterales bacterium | reverse complement strand
CAGTTTGTCGCAAGGGGATAAAACAATTCTGGATTACACCCTCGAAAAGGGACGTAATGGATTCTATGCCAGAAAATTCTCAACAGTGGAAAACACTGCCGTAGCAGTTGAACAGATTGACATTGAAAATTTCAGGCTTGCCTGGGACATTTTGGATTCAACAGGAAGAATCAGGCGGCAAATAGTCAACAATCATCGGCATGGATTGGGAATTCAAGACAGGTCTGTGGGTTATTCGGCAGTTCAAGCCTACAGACTTGCATCCTTATATAGTGCAAACAAACTGAACAAATTGAATGCCAAACCACTTTCAGCCCAAAAGCTGGCCGAGCTGAATGGATTAATTGATCGCGTTCCGCTTGCTCATCCGGAAGTGTTACGCGAACTTGGTGTCTGGATGGATGCCAATCCGCGTCTGGTTAAGGATGCCTCTAAATTTGCCGCAATTTTGAATCACTGGAATAAACTTGAAAGCGAAACCAGAAAATGGAAACCAAAAACATTAGCTGAATATCTCGAGAAATTTGATTTCTGCTTTGCCGATTCCAAAGACTACATTTATCGAGCTTTAGAGTTAACTAGAGGAAAACTCTCAATTGGTGAGTTGGAAATTCTAGCCGAAAATATTTCACATAGAAAAGAAATAGTTCCGGAGGTTTCAAAACTGAATCTCACACAGTTGAGAGGAATCATCGATTTCTGGAGACAGGGAGCCTTTGTTGATGTAAAACTGGGCTTAGAAATAATGAAAATGGCTACAGCCGAAGAACGGCAGTCGGCTCTTTCCGCCTATGCCAGAATGTCTGATTATAGACAAAATGATTTTAAAATTTTGACCGAACTCTCGGCTGAAAACAGAGCGCATTATGATGAGTTAAAAGCCGAGATGATGCAAAAGACTCAGGAAGAAAGATTATTGTTGTCCGGGTCAAGTCTTGCTGCGATAAGACACTATCACAGCCATCTGACCGAAGCACAACAATATCTGTTGTGGTCCACACAAAGTCAATATTTTATAGATTTCAGAGACAGATCTCAGCTAATCAGAAATTTTGATTCTAAAACTTTCTTTGAAATTCTCGAGCAAACAAATCCGGACGCACTGAAGAGAGCGATGGCAGTTTTTGAACATTCGGTTCAAGAACGTTCTATCAGTCTTAATGGCGTCGATTCAGAATTATTTTCCGGAGTGATGAATGCAGTCCGCACTTTCGGCAATAAAGAAGACGCAGTCCGATTTATAGAAGCACAACAAAAACTGGATCAGCCGGTATCTCGCAGATTGACCGAGTTGTATCAAAGACATGGTGGTGATCAGAATGGATTCAAAGAATGGCTATTGAAAAATGCCAGTTATGAATTCAATGAAGGAGATGTTTCCACTATTGCCTATCGCTTCTCACAATTAAATGATTATTCGAAGAATCTTCCGATTGATACTCTGGTAAGACAACTGAAGGCACTAAAGGATAATGAAAATCCTTATCTGGGACCAAGAGCGGCTTCCTATACCGTAACTGGTGCAGGAGTGGAGCTTGTCAACAGAGGCTATCTGGATCTAAACGAGCGTCAAATGCAAGTTTTGCAAGCTCGCTTTATTTATAACAAAGACCAGTTCTTGAGAGAATCACATGCTCAGCATATGGAATTGATGAGCATTCTTTCGATAGATCCGACTCTTCCGCTTGAAGTAGCGCGCTCTCTCATAAATAAATCCGACCTTGAAGTTTATGCAGCCAGTGCTTTGTGGCGTAAAATGACTCGCAATGACAATGCCGAAGCCAGACACAATTTCACCGTGGCACCGCGAAGAATTTCATTCAATGAAAATGAATCGGCCGGATTCTTTGCCGAGCACCGGGCCCTGGTGCAAGAAGCACGCATTGGGGATAAAGGGCTTGAAAAGCTAGCCTTGATGCTGGAGCGTCCAAGTGACATGGTCAGTTTGTTACGACCTGATGTGCTGGACAGCCAGGTCAAGCTGCATCTGGAACTGGCACTTTTATCCGGCAGTATGATGGGCAGGAAAGGCTTCAATCCGGCTATGGTCTTGAAAGATCTTGATATTGATTCTTTTAACCTGGCCGTAAGAGAAATCGGTCTTTCCGATTCTGTGGCAAGAAACATTGAATCTACACTGGAAAGAAATAAAACCGCCACCGCACGCAGTTTCATTGAAAGTTCAGAAGGGGCGAATTTCGAGTCCATGTCTAACGCCCTTCTTTATGCAAGCTTGTTCGGCAAAGAGCTTCCGGACTGGTTGAGAACTGCACGCGAACACAAAGTCAAACTCGACAACCTGGCTATTGTCATTCCTCGCCGCAGTTTGCATGAACAAGTAGGACTGAAAGACTGGTTGCAACGTAATGCAAGCATTGGAAATGAAAAGGTCATGGCTGTTGCCGGTGCCTGGGGAATGTTGAATGAATCGGCCAGGACCCAGATTAATGCCACTGATCTGGCTGAACAAGTTCAGAAAATGCAAAGAATTTATTACGCACCATTTTATATGGGACGATTGAATCCGGCATCGTCAATAATGCCGGCTGCAATTGCTCTAATTAATCATAAACTCGGTCATTTGCCGCATGAAATTCTGCAAGTATTGCATGCGAAAATGTTTTTCACTCCTCCTGAACAGCAGGCTAGAGTAGCTGCCGAATTTTTATCCAGACAAAAAGAATGGCCAAAAATTGTTCAAGGACTTTCGATCGAACCTACATTCACCCTGGATATGGCCATTGCAATTGCCGACAGACCATTTGTTGAGCAAATTGCTGCGCGTACAGCCTGGAAAGAAGCAAGCAGCAGCGAGGGTGGTGTCAATTCAAACTCCACACTTACTGCCGCAGGCAGCACGATTTACACTCAGAGATTGAGCGAACTAATTGAAAGTTCTTCTAAGAGTAGAGAAGGACTTGTCGCCCTGGCTAAGAATTCTCGCGATACTCTTGAAGTGGTGCGTTTACTCTATGACGGACTGAACAGACCGGCAGAAAGATATATGATTGCGCACGCTGTAATGCAAGAAGGTCTTTCTGTGGCGGATGCCGTTGATATCCTGGCTCCCATAAATTCAAGTCATATTCTGGAAGCTCTGTCTATTCTTGATCCTCAAAACACTATGAGTAGGACACTTAGAAGCAGAATTGAATCAGGAGAAATTACCAACCTGAATGAAGCCGCTCGTGATTTGAGCCAAAATTATTCTGAACTTTATCACACTCTGGCTGTGGCTCTGGTAAGCAGTTTAGGTGAATTGCATTGGAAAAACTATCTAAACAACATGTTGAGTGAGCGTGTCACCAAAGTTCAAACAACTTCAATGTTGACTGTAAACACTCCTCAAAAACTGGAAGGATTGTCCGAGTGGTTGAGAGCAAATTGGCGCAGAGTAAAAAGTAAATATAAAGTAGAAAATGATTATGGAGACGGCAACAGCTCTCTGGAAGAGTTAACCGGACTGGAAGCCCTTGAGGCGGTGGTACAAAGATGGCCTGAATTGAAGCAAGACAGTGGAAAAGTCGGTTTTGAAGCCCTCTTATTGTTAGCCAGAACAGCCAATTATGAAAATGTTCTGGATGAGACTTTTAAACTGGAAAGTGCACGTGCCCAGTTAAGTTTAGAACGTTTTGTCAAAGCTCAAGATATACATCTTATATCGCGCCATACAAAATCAACTGTCCCGACTCTAAGAAATCCCTGGAAACTGAAACTGAAGAATGACAGTGAAGTTGAGTTTAGTGAATGGAGGCATGGCAAGGGTGATGATGAGCTTGTCGGTGTATTCATCGATAGAAACGATCCAAGAGCCCTCTTCTTAGGAAAGCGTTCCGGCTGCTGTCAGACTTATGGACAACAATATGGCGAAGCCGCTCAATATGGCCAGGAATCACCTAACAGTGGATTCTTTGTTGTGGTGTCTAAGAATCATCCTAATAAAGTGATCGCTCAGTCATGGTTTGTGCGCACTAAAGACAATGGACTGGTTCTTGAAGGTATTGAAAGTGCCGGACATCCCACACATATGGACGATGTGCTTGAAGTCTATTCTAAGATGGCTTCAGACTTAACCAAGTTTCACTATTCGCGTATCGAGCTTGCCACCACCCCCAGAATGAACGACCTGGGTATTAAGATAGACCGGTGGAACGAGGCAACAGGACCGCATTTGTCTTATCCGGAAGACTATAAAGGACCTTCAGAATATCGCAACGCTTCATCTGATAGAGGAAGAAGGCTGCTTTCCGATAATAAAGACAACTTTGCCGCACGCAATACGCTAATTGATTCCAGAGCGGTGGAGCGACAACTGGAATTGCCGCAAACACATGTGCGACTTTACGATGATTTACACTCAAACGGTGTGGAAGACGTTGCGGCATCAGTGTATCCGGATAATTGGCAAGCTCAGTCATATGGTGATTCCAAATTTGTTCTGTATGACAGGGACAAAGGTGTTGTCGGTTATGTTGTGATCAATAACAAATCAAGACGCATCGAAGACATCGCTGTAAAACCAGGCACAAGCAATTCAGAAGCCATGCCTCTTTACCGAGCTTTGCTTGAGAGAATGGAAAAAATTGGTGGAACCTGGACCGCTCTAGCCAGAGAATCTACTTCGTATAGATTGCTAGTGAGCAGAGCAAAAGACCGAATCGGAGCAGATGGTACCACCAGAAAAGCAACAATTAAAATTCTGGAGAAAACACCGACCAGTCAGAGCATGGGTGCAAATGACGCCATGTTCGAAATGGCATTTGAAGTGATGCCCAGAGAAAAGAATGTGTCAAGACAAGTTGCGGCTCCAAAGCAAGAGGCGTTGAAACCAGCTCTTAAAATAGAGGGCGACACCAGAACTATCAGCACCAATAGTGGTGACCGCAGTCTTGCCGTAATAATCGCAAAAGGATTTGATTCTAATCGAGCTGAAGCTCTGACCAGACAATTCATCGGCTCTGACGGAATACATCCGGCTGAACTAAACCTGCTTGTCCAGTCGGGCGTGAAAGTAGTGTTTGCCAGAAACATAGATACCTATAATCCGGCTATTTTGCAAAATAAAGCCAATAAGAGACTGGCTTCGGCGACTGCCATTTTTGACCCGGCAGAAAAAGCTATAGTCATATTTGCCGAACACATTTCACCTGTATCTAAAAGACTTGAGTCTATTGCAGATACCGACGCGCAGAATCTGGCGGATCTTTTCCATGAAACTGGTCATGCCCTCAAACGTATTTTTGATGTTATGGAAGGTGGTAATGAGTCTTTTGCGGCGCAACTTCCACCAATAGAACGCAATTTGGCCTACAGAATGCGTGAGACTCCGCTTAAAAGATTCATGAGCGATCCTGAAGAAAGAATTGCCGAACAGTATGCCGTTTATTACGGACATTCGACCATCCGCTTGCTGATGGAGAGAAACAAACAATCGCATAGATTTACCGGAGAACATGCTGAGCTGGCAAATGAGTTGTTTGCCGCCGGAAGCGAACTTTTAACAGCACGCCTGGAAGCTTTGCGCTCAGGCAATTTGAGCATACCGACAAATCTTTCCCAATTGTTGAGTCTGGCAGGAAAAGGTCAGAATCCGGTGGCGTCAAATTCAACCATTAATTCAGCCGTCAAAAATATGGCGCAAAGAGCAAGTGCAATAGTTCGAGGAGGAAATTCGCTTGATGCTCCGGCCAAAGTAAGAGAAAGAACCATCGCTCCGACAATTAAAGAACTTGATTCTATGGAAATAGTACTGGGTGCGTCCGGTTCTCAGAATCTGGCTCACATAGGCGTTCTTGAATATTTGTCCCAGAACGGCGTCAATCTTGCTGATAAGAATAAAATATATACTGGTGTCTCAGGTGGTGCCATTGTGGCGGCATTTATGACCAGCATTAATCCTGAGACTAAGCGCAATTATACAGTGAGCGAAGTCCGCAGTATCTTACTGGGCGAAGGAGAAAACAATCCCTTCAATCAG
>CAZEQP010000205.1:0-6018 GCA_964514345.1 uncultured Candidatus Obscuribacterales bacterium | reverse complement strand
AAACTTCAAAAACGTGCCGCACGCCCTGGGCGTAGAGAAATTCACCTATGTAATCAGCAACTTTCAAGGCAACAAAAGCTCAACCTTACTATAGAAAGGCTTCAGGTTACCACGAAAATAGGGACAAACCGGGATTATCAAGTAGATATAAGCCGGCTTTTCAAGGGGCGGCGTCGCTCTTCTGACCATGTTTTTTTCTGAGTAAAACCAGAATACTTATGGCGCTGAGCGAGGCAATAAAAATACCCAAGTAAAATGACTCAGGCTCAAAACTGAAACGCACATTATGCTTGCCCGGTTTAAGTTCAATACCGCGAAATAACAAATTGGCCGGGAATATTTCCACCTTTTTTTCATCGACATAGGCTTTCCATCCCGGATAAAAGGAATCGGTCAGAATAAGGAAACCTTTTTCTCCGGTCTCAATATCCACCAGCACAGTATTTGGATTTATTCTTGATACCAGAGCTGGTGTGATGTTTTTCTGATTTGAGATTTTATTTTCAGATACAGACAATTTTTTCATGTCCGGAATTTTTGATTCTATTACTGCAGATGTCTGACAGTTAAAATCAGGATCCGACAGGATCTTCAATGCCTGGGTTTTATCATCGACAACATACAAATCTTTCACCCAGTAAGCTTGAGGAAGAGCAAGATTATTTTTAAAAAGAAAAAGATCTGTTCTCAGGTTTTGCACCAACTCAACTGGCGGGTTTTGTTTTTTGTCTGGTTTTACCGATTGAATATCGGCAATAACAACACAATCCGCCAACCTGGGCATTGTTGTTGTATCAGGCGAGAAAATCTTTGCCCTCCAGTGATCCAGCACTTCAATGCCCACATGCAGCATTTGACCATTCACCAAATCCGGTATTAATAAAGAATCGGATCTTTCGGTTTGATTTAAATCGGATTTATGCCAGAGTGAAGTTGCAATTTTGCGATTATTCTCGTCAATAAGACAGATCCGATAATGATATCTGTTAAGATGACAGGGTTGAAGCATCCAATTTGTTTTCAACAAGATGGTTGATTGTGCGGGAAAGTATTCAGCCTGGCATTGTTTAAGGCGAATACCGGGAGCAATTCTGCCTGAATATGTGTTCAAGGCTGAAACCCTGGTTACATTAGACTCCAGATGAATAACTGGCTCATTGCCCAAAATATATTTGATACCGGCCATGTCGGCAAAACGATTTAATTGATTGGGCATCTGAATGGCACTGGTAAATACATGTTTTGCGCCTAAAGCAGAAGCATACTGAAAATATCTTTTAGTCCAGACCGCTTGCAATGTACGAAAATCTCTAATCCCGTAAATCATGTTTGAGTTGGCTGGAAATATTCTGTCTGAAAGGGCGGTTATGCGATTGCCTTCTTTACTCAGCCGAGTCAATACCTCCGATTGAAGATAAGAAAAACTATTGACACAAGGAAGTTGAGTGTAGATTCCCCTGGCCATGCTGATTACGTTTAGAATCAAAAGCGCAGGCAAGAACAAAAAAGCAAATTTTTTCCAGCTTTCATCTATTGAAAGATAAACCAAGACCAGTGCAAAAATTACAATCGTGGCTTGTGATGAACTGTTTAAGTAAATAGAAGTGACTGAATTTTGAAACAATGAAACCCAATCAATTTGAGAGGAGTGCAAAATTACATTTTTAATTTCATCAATCAAATTGAGATTTTTCAAAAATAATACAAAAAGAATTCCAGAAATCGAGCAGGTCCAGAAGCGTTTTTTGCTTTTAGTGTTAATAAGCTCATTTAGTCCGAATCCGCAGACGATGCTTGTAACCAGCGCAAGCGATGGCATGTAATAATTTGCCAGCACATAATTTAAAGGTGGATTTTTCAGTATTTGATAAAACGGTTCTATCCAAGTGCTGAGCACAAAGAATATTAGAAGAAGAAAAATCAAAATCTTTTTTCTTCTGAAAAGAAAAGGTAATGCAGCGGGAAAACAAAAAAGGCAAATCAGACCCGGTGAAAGACTGCCAAAACCAGTGTCCGATTCAGGAGTCGTAAGGGTGGTGAAAAAAATTCTCCAGTCTACATTATTGAAAATCTCACTGGAAGATTTGTATGTCGCTGAGTCCAGCATCAGTTCAAAAAATGGCAGGAGCACAGGGGCGGCAAGACACATACTGATGATACCGACCTTAAAAACACTGGAAAGAAATATCGAATAGTTTTTATTAACCGACAGCGACAGAGCGACGGCAGTGAAAATAGCCACCAGAAAAGTTTCCGGATGCATCAAATAACAAATCAAGGCTATGACTACCGAGCTGAGCAATATTCTTTTGATATCTGGTTTTTCAGTTTCAGCAAGGTGTATGAATAAAACGGCAATCCAGGGATAAAGAAAAAGCTGACCGGCAAGTTCGATATATCTGAGAATATGCGGACACATTGAATAAGCGGTTGCTGCCAGTGCGGCGCTATAAGGACTGAGAGCCAGTTTTCTAGCCAGGTGATAAGTGCCTGTAGCGGATATCAGAATATAGATAACTATGCTTAGATTGTATAAATATGGGTTTGACGCAGGAAAAATGATATGAAGCGGAGAGAGCAGAAATGATTGAATGTTGCCGACAAAAGGCTCGCCGCATGCAGACAGTGGATTCCATAAAGGAAGGGTGAGATTTTTTATCCAGTGCTCGATAAAAAGTGCATTGGGAAAATGAATAAGTGATGACGATGGATCAAGAGGAAAGTATAACTCGGCAGATTTCAAGCTGGGGTTATACATTAGATCTAGATCGGCTAAAACACCGAGTCTGGAAATTGATTTGCCGCAAAAAATCACCGGCCAGAAAAAGGATAGTGTAACCAGTGTTAATACTAAAACTAAAATCAGTGTGGGGGAAGAATATTTACTCTGCATTCAAAGTAAAGACCTTTATTATTGAGATTTTGTTTTCGCTTCCGTTTGAGGATTTGTAAAACAAATCGCCATGAATTGTTCCAAAATCAAAATGTTCAATAGGGTTGTTCACATCGGACAATTTGATATCCGAATCGTCGTGACCGACCAGTTCTTGCTTATTAAGCGGGATGGCAGTGTGCATCAATTGAACAGCTTCTTGCCTGGTGCATCCCTGAGGCGGAACTGTGATATTCACAAGAGTGCATTTACCATCTATGCAGTCGGCAAAATATTTCAACCCTTTTTTTGCCGGTAAAAATTCATACTGTGTCTTTTTAAAATTTATGCGAGGAAAAGCCGAACATTTTATTTCTGGATTCAAGCTCTTCATAGCTGATTCAGGCATATCAAGTTTGATGTCGGACAATGATTTGATTCCCTGCCGGTTATTAAAAAAAATAATGAGCAATAGAAATACCGGAATTGAAATATAAATTGCAATTATCTTTTTTTTGTCTAAAATCAATTGCCCTTACCAATTGCTGAAAATATCTCCCAGCCTTCTTTTGTGCTTGAAAGATGGTATTTATCGCTGATATCCTTTTTGACCACTTTGTATAAGTGTTCAACCGGCGGCATCAGTTTGGTATCTTTTGATGTGGCTGTTTCAATCAAAATCTTGTCGTACGATCCAGCTTTCAACAAGGTTTCTGCTTTGCTCCATTCATCTCTGGTGAAAATGGTCTGGAAGCTGAGAAAAGGAAGAGGCGGGTATAGCCCTGATAATTTCGGCAATAGAAAGTCGTGGCTGGATAGATAAAGTATCTTCTTGTCTTTGGCTGCTTCTTTCAATTCTTGCGCTTTTATTAGGATGTCATCGGCATATTCTGCTTTCACCGGCACACCTGAGACTGTTTTACTGTCTTTTGCCGGACCATGTAGGATTAAATGCCAGCCGTCTCTGTAATAAGGCCAGTGCATAGTACATGAAAGAGTAAAAAGCGGTACTACAATCAGTGCCAGAAGGGATACGGAAAGTGCACCCGGCAAAATAAATCTTTTTCTAAAGGAGGCTGCATGAATAGCCGCTCGAGCTAAATCGATGCACAAAAATCCGTAGAGGAAAAAGCAGGTGAATAAAGACCATGTCATCGGTTGATTGACAAAATAAATCGACCAGACAAGAATCATGGCGGACAGCGCCGCTTTCAAAGATACGCGAAATCCCTGTATTTTGTTTTTGTCGAGCGAGCAGGAAAGAAGAATAATGCCGGAGTGTATCGTCATCAAAATGATGATTGGTGAAAGCAGTCCATCTCTGGATCTTAAGTCCACCACCTTTTTGGTATTTATGCAAAGGTTGAAAAATTCTTGCGGGAGCAATACGTCTTTTAGCGCCGCATACAAAAGTATTGAAAAAACCGCATAGGAAGCACTTATTCCGGCAAGCATGTACAATGAGGCTGGAACAATGTTTTTGATCTGCTCTTTACCAAGAAGACCGTATCTGAAAGTCAGAAATGCCAGTAATCCTGCCACAATTGCAATTCCAACATCCTGATTAATTAGAAGGGCGAGAGTGGCAAGAACACCGGTAATAAAAGAGGCTTTTTTCAAGGTTGTTTTTTTGAGCAAAAACAAACAGGCAAGGACGGCAGGCATGCTTATCACTCGCCAGCCGGAATGATTCGGAACTTCAAGACAAATGCTGTGAAAGTGATACCACGGCAATAACTGAATCGCCGCAATCGATGCCAGAAAAACATTTTTTCTGGCATAAACATAATAAAGTGCAGCGGCAAGACAGACATAAATCGAATTGAGTATTCGCAAAATGACTACATAGTCGCTCATTTGCAATATTTCAAAATGTCGTTGAAAAGCGCCAAGCACTGCCGGAAAAACAATCCCATAATAGGGAGCAAGCTGGCGGTAAGGCTCATGGAAAATATTGAAACGGTCGGCATAACCGCAAATGAAAGCATAATGATGCTCAACCATCAGGAACCTTTCAAAATCACAAGAAGAAAAATCGTAAAGACAAAATAGACCCGGTGCCAGCGCCAGCAATAAAACAGTGATTGATGCCGCCATACAAATACGATTCCAGACTGCGGTTTGAATTCGTCCCAAAATAATCAGAAAAAGTGCGGTAATAGGTATGTGAACCCAGAGATTTACTTCATTCTCAGCGCTCCATCTGGCAGTGTAAGCGCCAAAAAAAAGCAATCCACATCCAGCCAGAATAAAGACGACAGCCCGGGTCACTGGTGTTGCTTTAAAACAACTGTCAAAAACCCGGCGAGGAACCAGCAAAAGCACCCCCAGTAGCAAAAGACTGCAAAGATAGGCTGCCAGTGAAGAAAAGCTGCTGGACGGATTTTCTTTTCTCCAGTAAGTTAGAAGTTCAAAAAAACAAGGATTGACATATTCGAAGCTTACTTTTGTGTATGGCTTTAGTAGTAAGTCGAAAAAAAAGAACAAAAGGGTCAATGTAGAAATTAGAAAAGTTACCAGCAAAGCATCCGACGAAAGGGATTTTTTAACTTGACCTTTGCTGTCGCTCGCAACTGATTCTTTTAGGGTCGGCGTTGACATGCAACCAACTCTTTACTCTGGAAACGTCCAAGCGCTGACCAGCTGTTGCGGTTATGCCAGCGTACATTAATATCCAGGGCACCATTATTTTGATACCACTTATTCACTTCTTTGCCTGTTAGATAGTGAGAAGTAGGGGCGATCAGGTGATCAAAGACTATGCTGTTTATTTCAGTGAAATCAAAACCGGCGATGTAGGACAAATATTCGGCATAAAACAAATTGGGCAAGAAAGGAATTCTTTTGCACAAATTGCTCCACGGTCTGACCAGGCATTTTGAGTAAAGGAAAATAATTGAAGCCAAAACGAAAGAAATGATTTTTACTGCTTCTTTGGGAGCGGTTGAAGTGAAAAATATTCTCAAAGGGTTTACCAGATACAGAACCCACCAGTTGTTTTCTTTGCCGTACACCCAGATTGAAACCAATCCGTCGTTTTTTACTTTCTTCACCAGGCAGGCAAAACCTTGCGCCGGATCAGACATGTGGTGCAAAACTCCCACTGAAACAGCAATGTCGAAAACAGGCTTTAAAGGCATGTATTT
>CAZEQP010000204.1:0-6033 GCA_964514345.1 uncultured Candidatus Obscuribacterales bacterium | reverse complement strand
GCCGGTCAAGAAGTGCAAATATCCATTTGCGGAAATGAGATCCCACTCTTGGCAGCTAAAACGTACCACGTGTTTTCGATTTGTCAAAAAAAACAAACAAAATGATTTTGCCGACTTTTCTGTTTTTGATTCTTTCACTTGCTCTGCCCGGTTTCTTACCCCGCGAATTAAGTGAAAAAATATGGGTCTCTGCCGGACCTTTCAGCGGTGAATCATACGGACTTTCTTTAATCCTGGCTTTTCTGACTGCCTGTCTTGTACTACAAATGTGCAGACAAGAAAAAGAAAACAAAAGGAATATCTGGGTGCAAATATTTTTCTGGTGCATGTGCATACCGGCTCTGTGCGGCGTACTTACCTCTTGCAAATTTTCCACCATCTACTTATTTTTCGGTATATTCGGCTATTTCTTTTTGCGCAAGCATCAATACAAGAACTGGATAAAAATAGCCTCTCTGGTTTTATCCGTTCTATTGTCTTATCTGGTATATAAGGCGCTAACTTTCCCCTATCAAACAAGTGTCGAGCTTTTTGCCTTTTACAAGGGCATGGAACCCTTGCATATTGCGCTTCATGCCATTTTCTTCTATATGCCGCTCTGGGCGATTCTATTGCTTTTTTTATTAAAGAAGAATCAGGAGCCCGGAACAAAATCGGTACCGGAAGCAGGTTTTATATTTTCAATAATTTGTTTTCTGCCTTCTATTTTTATGCAACTGGCAGGCGGTGTCGTGGTTTATTTTTTAGAACCGCAATACTGGCTGAATCTTGTTTTGTTTCTTGCATGCCTTATAGCGTTTGCAGCCAGTGTCAACAAAAAAACAATAGTCTGTCTTTCCCTTTTGCTTTTGTTCCAGACCGCATTGAGCCTTACTCATTTGTTCGGTTCGCTGCAAAAGGATCTGACAATTATTGCCGAAACCAAACCAGTGCCGGGTCGAGTTGCGGTGCTTGAAAAATTGCGTGAATTGTCCCGTTTGCCTCTTAGAACTCGCCGTCACACGGCTGTGTTCATTCCTCAGTCACAAACAGATTACTGGACTATGATGGAACCCTTAGCCACCCCTTTTCTGGTGCCCGCCATCACCGGCATGCCCATGATTGACGGGTTGCCGCCGCAGGGATTTATGGGAACGATTTATTACAATTACACTCCCTACGGCTTTGGTGTCAGACCAAAAGGACCGCAAGATTCAAGTGATGCCGCAACCCGGGCCAGAGCGTCCATGTGGGGCTTCAGACATTTAATACGCATTGAAAATCCCCAAAGTGAGAGCAGAATCATAGATTTATATTAAATGGATCTGTAAAAAATCTTTCAGATCTTTTTTCATGACATCTCTTAAGATCAGTCCATGCTTTTCACCAGCCTGCAATATCTCCTCTTTTTGCCTATCGTGGTGGCGCTTTTCTGGCTTCTGCCGGTCAAAGCCCGACTGCCTATGTTGCTTTTCGCCAGTTATTACTTTTATATGAGCTTTGAGCCTGTCTTCATTTTGCTCATTGTTTCAATGACCGTTTTTAATTTTTTCTGGGGTAATATACTGGCACAGAACAAATCAAAAGCGATTTTCTGGACCGGTATAAGCGTCAATCTGCTATGCCTCTGCTTTTTCAAATACAGCAATTTCATTTTGCAGTCGGTAAATTCAAGCTGGCACACAGACATTATTTTGCCTTTAGCCATCTCTTTTTTCGTTTTTGAGTTTATCCATTATTTGTGTGAAGTTTACAAAGGAAACTCACCGGTCAAATCTTTTGTTCTTTTTTCTCTTTTTGCCGCTTTTTTCCCCACGCAAATAGCCGGACCCATCAAGCGTTACAAAGATTTTGAAGCTCAATTGCAAGAAGAAAAAAAGTTTTCGTTTCAATATCTGGAAGATGGAATTCCGCTCATTATTCAAGGCATGGCAAAGAAAATATTGCTCGCCAATAATCTGGCCGCTTTTGTCGACATGGGGTACTCGATGCCTCAAGCCTTTACCTCTGCGGACCTCTGGCTTTTCGCCTACGCTTTTGCTTTTCAAATATATTTTGACTTTTCCGCTTATACCGATATTGCCCGCGGTTCAGCCATGCTTTTCGGTTATCAGATTCCAATAAACTTTAATTTGCCCTATATAGCCAACAATATCTCCAATTTCTGGCACCGCTGGCACATATCCCTTTCCACCTGGCTGCGTGATTATTTATTCATTCCTCTGGGCGGCTCCAGAGGCTCTCGTTTTGCCACCAATCGCAATTTATTCATCACTATGGCGCTGGGAGGGCTCTTGCATGGAGCATCCTGTAGTTTTGTCGTCTGGGGTATTTATCACGGATTGGCGCTGATTGTTCATCGTGAATTTACTTTCCTGAAAGAAAAAACTACAGTTCTGAAAAGCTTTTTGCAAACAAGGTGGGGCAACGCTCTGTCCATTTTTTTCACGTTCAATGTAGTGGTCGTGGGTTGGGTGTTTTTCCGCATTCACGATATCGGCACCGCCTTCAATATATTGTCCAGAATGTTTGTACTGAATCCTTCAAATTTCAAAAAATTGGTCATCCTGGAACCTCACCTGCCGCTGGGCATTCTTGTGACACTATCAATGGTGCTGGTTCTTTTGCTGAGCAATTGGATTGTGGCCGGCGCTCAAGAGAAAAAATTACTCAACAATATTCCGGCTCCGCTCAAAGGTGCATTTTGCGCCTGCCTGCTCATTTTGATGATTATTTTTCTGCCCACAGGAAAAGAGACTTTTATTTACTTCCAGTTCTAATTAATTCTCCCTAAGAAAGCTCTTTTATATTACGTGTTAACATCTTGGGATCTATGCCTACAGAAACAGAATCCAAAATTCTTAGCGCGCCGCAAGCCCAAATAAAGGTGCCTGACGCCTTTGTGCCTTACACTCCGTCCCAGAAGCGGAGCGGCTTTTTGAGCTTGCGCGGGCTTGCTGCGCTATGGAATCAACGCAGTTTGATTTCTTTGTTCATCCAGCGTGATTTTGCCGGACGATATCGCGGGTCTCTTCTTGGCGCAGTCTGGCCTCTGCTCAATCCCCTGGGTCATATGATCCTGTACACATTTTTGTTCAGTGTCGTATTGCAGGTGAAATTCGGCGCCAGCTCAAGCACCTCTAGCTTCGCCCTTTATTTGATGTCCGGGTTCCTGCCCTGGTCGGCGATGTCTGAAGCCATGTCCAGTGCCACTACCAAAATATTGGAAGTTCCCAACCTGGTCAAAAAAGTGGTCTTTCCTCTGGAAATTCTGCCCCTGGTCACAACAATTTCGGCATTTTTGAGCGGAGTAATAGGTGTTGCCATCGTCATCCTTTTTTCCGCAGTGATTCAGCAAACCGTTCATCCCACTCTTTTGCTTTTGCCTCTGGTGGTTATTCCTCATTTTCTGTTTACACTGGGTGTTTCCTGGTTTGTGGCAAGCCTGGGTGTGTTCGTGCGCGATTGCCGTCATTTCATGGCACTGGGTCTTTCCGCCTGGATGTACATGACACCTATTGTTTATCCGGCAGAAAGATTACCTGAAAATTTAAAATTCATTCTTTTCATCAATCCGGTAGCCGGCATGATCACAGACTATCGCAGGCTCATACTGGAAGGCAGCTTGCCTGATTTATATCCTTATCTGGCCTATACTTCGCTTTCAATCCTGGTTTGTCTCTTGGGTTTCCATTTCTTTTACCGTACAAAAAACAGTTTCGCGGACATCATGTGATGATAAAGACAGCCTCCACACCACTATTTACAGCGACGAATCAGGTGATAAAACCCTCGTTCGAAGTAGCTTTGCGCGATGTGTCCAAGCGCTACAACATATACAACAAGCCCACCGACCGCTTGCGTGAAATTTTATGGCGCAACAAAAAGTGTTTCCACAAAGAATACTGGGCTCTGAAAGATTTTTCGTACGACTTCAAAAAGCACACCACTGCTCTTCTGGGTCCCAACGGCTCGGGTAAATCAACCTTGTTGCAGCTCATTGCAGGCGTCCTCCAGCCCACCCAGGGCGAGATAATTTGCCGGGGGCGCATAACCGCCATTCTTGAGTTAGGAGCCGGCTTCCAACCCGAATACTCCGGACGCGAAAACGCCCTTCTTTACGGTATCATCCTTGGTATCAGCAAAGAAGAGATGGAATCACGCATGGAGGAAATTGCCGAGTATGCCGAACTGGGAGATTTCTTTGATCAGCCTATACACACTTATTCAAGCGGGATGGTGGTCCGTCTGGCGTTTGCCTGCGCCACAAGCGTGGACCCCGACATTTTACTTATTGACGAAGCTCTGTCGGTCGGTGACGAGCACTTCAAGAAAAAATGTCTGGAGCGTATTTATAAACTTCAAGAAAACGCCAAAATAATCATTTTCGTATCGCACAATATGCAGGCGGTGCAGGACTTCTGCCAGAGCGCGATACTTATGAACGGCGGCAAAATGATCGCCGAGGGTCCCACCATGGACATCATTCCTTTATATCAGGACATAGTAAGCCGCCCGGATGCGCAGGCTCACAAACGCTTTACAGATCCTACTTAGAAAACTTGGCGCGCTCAGCCGGGAATACAAAATCCCCGTCATTGAGTATGCCATCACATATAATATCAAGCCCAAGGTCAGCACCCTGATCAAAACCTGCAAGTCCAATCTCGGGAATTTTATAGGGACAGTTTTCAAACGGCATGGGCTCAAGCATTCCCACAGCAATCATTTTGCGCAAATAAAAATGATATGCATATTTTTTTGCTTTGGAAACCTGCTCTGAATTCATACGCTTACCCAGAGGCAAAGTATTGAGTGTTTCAAAATACTGTTCCTGACTGGTTATGTCAGCGCCGATTGCTTTTCCTCGCATCCACGCCTCGCCTGAGATGACGGTGGGGATGCCCATACAGGCCAGCTCCAGTCCCGCCGTGGTGGCATATATCAAAACAGAATCGCATGCCATCATAGCTTTGTATGTGTTTATAGTGCTTTGAGGCGGTATGATGAAAACATTTTCTGGCAGTTCAGGAAAAACTTTTCGAATTTCATCCTCGGCAAATTGTCTTGATTTCTGCCAGCACTTAAGCTCGGCCGGATGAACTCGGATGAGCAGTTGCAAGTCTTTTCGTCCGGCAAAATATTTAACAGTTTGCATTAGCCAGTCGAGCATATTGGGAAACGCATTGCCCGGATAATAGACTTGCGCATCCCAGACAACATTGGTCAATAATCCGATTACTGGGATCCCCGGCTTAATGCCTATTTCTTTCATCAATTCTTCCGGAATACTCTCAGCACCGCTTTCGTGAAATTTCATCCAGTCATAAGCGCCGGACCAGCGTCCAACCAAATACTCTGTGATTTCAGCTTCCAGCTCATCGTTCCAGTCTTGCTTATTCCAGCTTTCAATCGAGTCGTCCACCAGGGTTCGATAATAGGTGTTGCTGTGGGTCATTGTTATGCATCTGTTGCGGTAAGACAGATCCCAGCAAACAAGATGATTTCCTCTCTGGGTGGCTACTTCCACTTCTACGCCCTGGGGAATATAAAAGCCTTGATTGACTACGGTGTGCTTAAACTCATTCTTGTCGTAAAGATTGTTCAGAGCGTCAACTGAAAGTATTCCTGCTTTTAAGAAGCGCCTGAGCACTTGTTGCGAATGTATTTCACCCTCAAAGTCTCCCCGTCCGAAAAAGCGCAAAGTACCGGACATCACACTTTCGCCCAGTTCGATATTTTTGTATTTGTATTTTTCAACATCTTCCAGATTGGCTTGAGACGCCAATTTTTCTGCCCTGTCAAAATCCTCGGGAGTCAAATAGTCGGACATTTTATGCACGGTTAGACCCAACGGAACCATGCATCTTGATCCGCAGTCAAAGCACCAGTCGCACATGTTTTTGCCGGGACCGTCTTTTAGAAAATTTTCTTGAGCCGCTCTATCTGTACCGTAAGCGTTCTGGCAGGCGGGCAGGACTTTGTCGCACAACAAAAAATGCACATCGGCACCACGCAGAGTCAGACCAACCGCATACAAAGTTTCAAGAGGAG
>CAZEQP010000203.1:0-6056 GCA_964514345.1 uncultured Candidatus Obscuribacterales bacterium | reverse complement strand
GTGTGATTGGACCCAATTCTGTTTTAAGAGGCAAAACAATAATTGGTGACGATGTGCATGTCAATCAATCACAAGTTTCTGATTCACAAATAGGTAATTCATGCAAAGTCGGTCCCTTTGCCCATCTTCGCGACGGAAATGTAGTAAGTGAAAATGTCAAAATCGGCAATTTTGTCGAATTGAAAAATTCTACTATCGGTCCAAAATCAAATTGCGCCCATTTGAGTTATGTGGGCGACACCACAATCGGTACCAGAACCAATGTGGGTGCCGGGACAATCACGGCAAATTATGACCATATGACCAGAGTCAAAGCCCGCACGACAATTGGAGACAATGTAGCCATCGGCTCAAACAGCGTGCTTGTAGCTCCGGTCACAGTAGGAAACGACGTGGTGGTAGCCGCCGGCTCAGTGGTGGTGGAAAATGTGCCTGATGCATCACTAGCCATAGCCCGTGGCAAACAAGTAAACAAAGAAGGCTGGGTCGAGCAGAAGAAAAAATCGCTCGTCAAATAACTAGGCTGCTTCGATTTCTTTCTTGACGCCGTCTTTCAAAGATTTTCTGAATTCGGCAAAGTCTTCATTCAAATCTTTTGCCATGTCTTCATGACCACCGGCAATTAAAAATTCTGTGAGCCACTCCAAATCTTTCATCGCTTGCGATTTAACTTGAGTAGGAAAAGCAATAACTTTTTTCATGGTGGATGTGGCCTCTGTTGACTGTCCCTGATACACATTCAATAGCATGCTTTCAAAACTCGGTGCCAATCAGGGTTTGTAGACTCCGCTCTACAAATACAGCCCAAAATCTTCCGAATTGCACCCTCGACAATACAGCCCCTTTTTTACAGACGCACTGCATTTATGCCCAAAAGCCGAAATACAGCTGTATGGGGTTGCCATCGGCTGTATTTCGGGTTTAGAGCTTGGGCTTGTTAGCTAATTAAGCCAGGAACGCTCCAAATTCTTCTTTGGGAACCATATTTTTCAGCTTGCGCATAGCCAGGTAGGAGATTTTGCCGACCTGGTCGCGGGTCAAGCCCAGTTCACCAGATATTTCGTTGAGACTCAATTCTTCGTTAGAGCCAATTCCGAAGCGCATCTTGATCACTTTCTGTTCTTTTTCGCTCAATTGCGAAAGTATGGCGTTGATTCTTTCTTTCAGATATTCGGTTTCTAGATTGCTGACTGGTTCAGCCGCTTCGTCATCCACTATAGTGTCGCCTATAGTCAGCTTGTCTTCGTCATCATTGGATGCCGGTTGATCAAGCGATAAGCAGGGTTTGCTGTATTCAAGAGCAGCTCTCACTTTGTCAGGTTTGACGCCAATTTCTTCGGCGATTTGCTCTATTGTTGGTTGTTTGCCCAATTTAAGAGTGAGCTCTGATTTGATTCTTCGGATTTTAGTCATCAGTTCGTTCAAGTGAACAGGAAGTCTGACTACACGCGACTTGTTCGATATAGAACGGTTGATGGCTTCACGTATCCACCAGGCGGCGTAAGTCGAGAATCTGATACCGCGATTGGGATCGAAGTGACTGATGGCGTTCATCAAACCGATGCTTCCTTCTTGCATCAAGTCTTGCGAGGGAAGACCCTGGTCATATTTTCTGACCATGGCGTTCACCAGTTTCATATTGGCCATCATCAATTTATTGATGGAAGCTTTGTCACCAGCTTTGGCTTTTCTTGCAAGGGCAGCTTCTTCTTGAGCCGTCAATGCCACAGCTTTGGTAAGAGGTCTGACGTTATCCTTGAAAGTATTCATCTCATGTCTCCTTAGATGGGGGTCGCCAAAATCCAGGTCCAACCGGTACTCAGTTGGCGCTTATTTGAAATTTGGTTTTTTGTTTTCTTGGACTTCAGGGTGTCACTGTATTCAATATACTACCCCGGAATAGATATGTCTACACCTTTTGTAGCCTGTAGAATACAAATTCAAAAAAATTCTCAGAGGGTCCAAACAGCCGCATATTCTGATTTTTGGCAGTTTTCGCACGATTCCCCTACAAAATTTACCCGGTTTCCAGGAGATAACTTTTGCATTCCAGACTGTAGCCGAGACAGTACATAGTCGGTTTTGTAAGTAGTCGCAAGGCAACTGGAACAGCAAGTGTTAGTATCTTTTGGGGAGAATCTGTTTGAAAATTCCGGCATTACTGAAACTAACACTTATATTGATTTTCTGGGCTTGTCTGTTTAATCCGGTCCAGGCACTGGTCGAATACTGCGACATATATGTAGGACAGGAGAAAGTTTTTTCTGTAACCAATACACCGCTGGTCTCGGCTATTGAGCGAGGCGAGCGTGTAAATGATCGCATAGAAGACTTAGTTCAAGATCCAGACGCCGACCTTTCGCTTCTACATATAAAGGTAGGAATTGACGGAACTCCTGTAATTCTTCTGGGCGAAAAACATGTAATCAGCGTTTATAGGCAGGACGCACTGGAAGCAGACAAGTCACAACTATCTCTTGCCAGCGTCTGGTTGGAGAAACTGAAAACACATATAAAGGATGCAAAAGAAAAAGCCCAAAAAGGCGGTGAAGTAAAACCAGCCGAGAAAAAAGGCAATTCAAATCTGAGTGAGCACGCTGTCTTTTTATTATTTCTTGAAATCGCTATTTTGCTGTTCGCTTCGTTAGTTTGCGGCGAGATTATGGTTCGTCTGGGTCAACCGGCAATCATCGGACAAATACTTGCCGGATTACTTTTAGGTCAAACTTTTTTTGGCGCATTTTTGCCTGACATTCAGTCTCTGATTTTTCCTCATGACGGTTCACAATCAAAACTAATTGAAGTTGTTTCCTGGATTGGCGTTTCTTTTCTTCTAATGCTTACCGGAATGGAAACAGATACTGCAATGCTCAAACGACTGGGCAAGCCCTTGATGTACTTCGGTATTATCGGTTTGGCCGGACCGTTATTGTTGGGCTCTCTAATTTCTTTATTGTTGCCCGAAAACTTGATGGGCGATTCACACAATAAACTGGCATTTGCTGTTTTCCTCGGCACAGTCTTTGCCGCTTCTTCAGTTCCTGTAGTGGCAAAAATTTTGATGGACATGAAAATGCTCAAACTGGATATCGGCCAGCTTGTCATTGCCACTTCACTGGTGCATGATCTTTTATGCTGTTTACTACTTGCTGTTATTGTTGTTTTGTCCGGTTCTTCAGGCGAAGGCGGCAATCCTGTCTTAATTGCAGTGGTCGGAACTGTATGTTTTCTTGCCGCCATGTATTTTGGTCGCCCGCTCTTTTTTACTATGCTCAGGTGGGTGAACGACCACGTTTCAAGCAAAGAAGCCCTGGTCACAGCCATGGTTGTGCTTTTGCTCACTTGTGCCGCCATAACTCAGTCGCTTGGCGTGCATATAGTTCTTGGCGCTTTTGCCGCCGGAGTGATTTTATCGCAAGCTCCGGTCATTAATCACAAAGTGGTTAAACCTCTGGAAATAGTGACAATGGGCTTCTTTGCCCCGGTCTTTTTCGCTTCCTCCGGTTTGAACGTGAACTTAAGCTCTCTACTGGATCCAGCGCTTGGCACAATGACTATTTTGCTGGCGCTTGCCACTCTGGCGGCAAAACTCGCCACCGGATATGGTGCGGGCAAGCTTACCGGATTGGGGACCTGGGAGTCCTTTTCTGTCGGTATTGGCGCTAATGCCAAAGGCTCTCTGGGACTGATTCTTGCCATATTGGGATATTCGCTTGATATCATTTCTATTGATATGTATGCAGTGATTATTTTTATATCTTTGTTTTCGACTGCAGTCACTGCCCCACTTATGAAATTGACAATGAAAAAAGTGGAAATAACCGACGAACAAAAAGAACGCATTAAGAAGGAAGAGCGTCGGTCAAAGACGGTACTTTCATCAATCCGCCGTGTGCTCATGCCAATTTCGGACAAAAGACGCAATCCATTTATTTCCAGATTGCTTAACAGCATCGGTCAAAATCAGGTTATAGAAACAACAGCCTTATGGGTCAAAGAACCTGATACCGACTCACACAATCTTTTTTCCTATATCTCAAGCTTGTTGAACAAAAAATATGTGAGCCTGCTGGAAAAAACATCAGATGCATCGAGCAAACTCGAAGCTATAACCGAGGAGGCTAACCGCGGTTACGACCTGGTCATTATGGCTACCGATGAACCTGCCGCCGACGCTCATTTTGTTTTTGGCGAACTTGTGGACAGTGTCATATTGCAAACAAATACACATGCCCTGGTAATTTATGATCCTGATTCTTCAAGCAACAGGATAATCAAACGGGTGCTAGTACCTGTTAGCGGAAGCGAAACATCTATTGCCGCAGGTGAATTTGGAATATCTCTGGCAAAATCGCTTAATGCCAGAGCCACCTGCCTTTCCATCAATGAAGACCAGGTGGACGAGTTATACAGCGAAGCCACCCAGAGCGGGCACAAAATTCAAAGACATGTAGATGCTGAAATAGAAGCCACATTGCGCGAACTGGCAGATGCCCTTGATGTAAAGTTCGACACTATTCTGGTGCAGACATCTTCAATTCCGGCACAAGCAGTGATTCTCACTGCCGAACAGAACAATATTGACCTGATTGTGCTTGGCGCCGAGCCAAAGTTGGGCAAGAACCTTTTCTTCGGTCACACCATCAATTTTATTCTGCGCAACGCACCATGTGCGGTTGCAGTTTTGAAAATGTAAAATTATGGATGTATCAAAATATAGTCCCAGGATTTCCCATGCACAGGAATGCTGGATCTGGTCCATGGCATTTCTTGCAAATGCCTGGTCGAGTTTGTCGGCACCAGAACGGCTTGATTTATTGGAGCGGTCAATTCAGCTAAAGGAAAATAATTGATTCCACGCTCTGAGGCAATAATGGGTCTGACAGTGGCAACACTGAAATTTTCGCGCAAATAATCAGCTGTACTTCTGCGTTGAGCACTGTCGATTTGCCTTTGCAAATGCGCATTTCCCACCCAAAAAATCACTTTATTATCAGGCGACTTAAGTATATCGGCAATATTGTCCGCCATCTCTCTATCACGATTTAGCGGATAGTGACGATTTGTCGCATTAGCCGGAAGTGTGATTCCATTTTCTTCATCATATTTTTCATTGGCATCCACTGCCGTTATTTTTAAACCGGCGTCTCGCGCTGCTTTCAAGATCTTAATAAAATCGTCGCTTCTAAGAGCCGGTGGCAAGGCAGACACATTCAATTCACCTGTTTCGACAAACCTGTCCAGATATGGCTGAATGAACGCAGGCGCCTCGATAGCAAAATGTGTCGCTCCTGCCCTTTTCAGTCCGCGCATAATCTCTGCGCCCAGATTGCGCTGGCTGTTCGGTGAAACGTGAGTCTCGCCAATTCCAAGCACTCTGTTTTGTGCCATTATTTCAAATAGAGCCTCAGCCGGTTTTTGTCCGTGTCTATTTATTTCTCTTAAAATGGACAAGTTTTCTTGCTCGCTCAGATCAAAATTTCTCATCCGTCTTTTTTGATCTTCGCTTAAACTCTCATCAATAAACTGATTTGTGCCTTGCAGGGGAGCAGCTTCCAGCTGTGCAAATTGAATTTGAAATCTATTTTCTCTAGTATCAAATCCGCTCAATGAAACATTTTGGTCCCTTCTTGAATTTATTTGAAAATCAGCTGAAAAAATCAACTCTCTGCTTATGTCCGACCATCTTTGTTGATGAGCTTCAGATGTAAATGAATCATCTGCTTGAGACTCTGATATATCTGATAAGTTTGTGGTATTTGTCATATTGATTTTTTATATCCAAATAAATAAACCGATCCGGTAAGGCGAATTTTCATCGCCTTACCGCTCGGTCCCCTCTTCCTGATGAAAATTGCAACGAGTTTCTTTACGCTTTTCAAAATACTCTTTCTCATCTCTTCCACGCTCAAACAGTTTTTTAATTTCGCATCAATTCCCGATATCTTTGATCTCGCAAGTGTCCCACAGAAGTCTCTAATCCATAAGCATGTCTTTCTATGAGCTGATAATTGTAATAATGATTGTAATACGATGCTAAATAAAGCCTAGTGCTA
>CAZEQP010000202.1:0-6082 GCA_964514345.1 uncultured Candidatus Obscuribacterales bacterium | reverse complement strand
GGACAGGCAGTAGGTACCGGACTGGGTCTTTATTTGTGCAAACAAATCATGGATGCGCATGAAGGCGAGATTAATGCAGTAAGCAAAGAGGGCGGCGGGACGACAATGTCCATTTCATTGCCGCGACGATCATGATGGAGTCGGAATTACCACCAAAAGTAGTTCCTCAGGGACTGAGCGCCCGGGAGTATTATGAACTTGGTGTGAAATATAAAGCAATCGGCTGGATCAATCAGTCTAAAGACTCATTGCAATTAGCCATCAAAAAAGATGAGGAAGGTCATATTTCACATCAAGCTATGACTTTTTTAAAAACTCGCCTTCCCTTGCGCGATGTGCCGCAAGAAGCTATCAGAGCCAATATCGAAGGCTACAACAATTTGCTGAACAATCCCAAAGCAGCCAAACAAATATGGTGGCGCCTGACAGAAGAGTACCCTGAGTTTGAGTGGCCTTTCAGTAATCTTGCCAGTCTTCTTATCACAGAAGGGGATCTGGCTGAAGCAAGAAAATTATTGAACCGGGCAATTGAACTGAATCCCTGCTACATAAACGCGTTGCTGCATCTTTCAAGCAGTTATGCGGTGGAAATGAATTTTGAAAAGGCTAAAGACTGCTTGAATCGCATTCTGGAACTGGAGCCGGACAATGAAGAAGCGATTAAAAATTCCAGAGTGGTTGACAAAGTGGCTGATCTGACCAGCTAGGAGACTCGAATTAGTATGACTTTTCAAAAGAAAACGGCACTTGGTGTCAAGCAATTCGAAGAAGGCGAATATGTTCTGGCTCTGAAAACTTTGCAAGAAGCTTTGCATGAAGCAAAAGACAAGAAAGCGAAGTCTATTGAATTGGCCCGGATATTGACTGAATTAGGCGGAGCCTGTCAGGAACTGGGAGACTTCAAAGAGGGCGAAAAGGCTCTTAACAAAGCCCTCAAATATTTAAATAAAACTTTGCAGCCGGACGAACTGAAAATAAGAGCGAAAGCCAAAAATTTTCTGGTCAACATTTATATGAAAGAGTCACAATTCGAAAAAGCTATTTTGCTTGCTGACGAAATTCTTGAAGACCCCGAGCTTAAGTCCTGTACAGAGGAGCTTGCAACATGTGTGGACCAGCTTGGAGAAATAGCCTGGCGAAAAGGAAACGCCAGGCAAGCCGAAACCCACTTCAATAAAGCGCTTACCATGCGTGAGGAGTTATTCGGTCAGAAAGGACGCTATTATGGCGGCTCTCTGGGCAACTGCGCTTTGATTCTTTATGCAGACGGGCGCTTGCTCGAATCGGAAGAAATGCAAAAGCGTTCATTGCAAATTAAGGAAGAAGCTCTAGGTCGAGCGCACCCTGATTTGATTTGCACCCTGTCAAATCTGGCTATGCTCAACCAGCGTCTGAGACGACTGGAAGAAGCCGAATCTTTTTTGAAAAGATCAATGGATATTTGTCAAACCGCATATGGTGCAGACAGCCTTGCCGGCTCGCTGGTAGCAAATAATCTGGGTGGTGTATATCTGGATCAAGGCAAATATAAAGACGCCCTTCCTCAATTTGAAAACTCACTTGCAAGCCGTGAAAAGTATCTGGGCAAAAATAATCCAGCACTGATTAAAGTGGTAAACAATATCGCATTGCTTTATCGCAAACTGGGCAGAGACACAGACTCGGCTGCCATGGCACAGCGTGCCAAAGAACTCATCTCAATCAGTATAGAAGACCCCGCACATGGCGATCCCATGTCTTTTGTTTTACTGGCGGACATTTATTCAAGAGAAAAAGACCAGGACAATTCTATTCGAGTGGCGCTGGCAGGCATTGAGCGGGTGGACAAAATTTACGGACCGACAAGTATTGAAGCGGCAAACATGCATGATGCCGCCGGTTCTATTTATATTGTCTTCAAAGATTTTCAGAATGCCAGGAATTTGTTTTCAAAAGCGGTAAAAATCAAAAAAGCAATTCTGGGTCTCTCCAATCCGGACCTGGCAAAATCTTTGAGACATCTGTCCATATGCCTTTCTATGGAAGGCGATTATGACGCAGCCAATATGGTCAAAGCTCAAGCAGACAATATAGACAAAAAAAATGCGCTGCCTGACAGTACCGAAACATTGATGCGTAAGCAAGTTGAAGTGTTCAGACACAAATACGGCGAAAATCATAAAACAGTTGTTGAATCGTTGCGCATGCTCTCTTTCACTTTGAACAAACAGGGAAAAACCGAAGAAGCCAACGCAGTACAAAAAGAATATATGGAAAGACTGGCGGCTTTGCACGGCCCCACTACACTTGCATTTGCCAAAGAACTGGTGGATATAGCCACACTGCAATGGAGCGGTCAAGATTTTGACAAAGCCACCGAACTTTCAGCACGTATTCTTGAAATTTTCAAAGAGCACGAAGAAACTATTAAAACAGAACTCAGTTATGCAGCCATTTTTGAGCGACTGGCCACATTCTACGAATCGGCCCAAGAAAATTCGATGGTGGAAGGCTTGTTGAAAAAATCGATGGAAATCCGCATGCAAAAACAAGGCGCCACTCACTGGCGGGTGCGAGGTCTTTTGCAGCGCCTGGCCCATCTTTGTCAGGTGCAAAATAAATTGGAAGAGGCCGATACATACAATGAAATGGCTGAATCTATCCCCAAACCGTCCGATGAGCAGCTGAAAGCGGATATCCTTGAGGAATCCCAGGAGATGTTGCAGCGAATCATGGGAAATTTGTCCGAACTGGCTAAAGCATACGAACAAGAAGAAACCGAAGAATGACATCATCAACAAACGAAACCACCCTTAAATTACAATCCAAGACCAGTCTTGCCATTCAACTTTTCTGGCTCAGTTTTGTGGGACTGTTCCTGGAACTGGTGGTAATTCGCTGGCTCGGATCTGAAATAAGAGCTTTCAGCATTTATAAAAACTTCCCCCTTATCGCTTGTTATGTGGGGCTGGGATTCGGCTTCATGCGCGATGCGGCGGCAGGCGAAAACAAAAAGAAACTTTTCTGCCTCTTCCCTTATTTACTTCTGTTGTTTGTCGCTTTGATGGCAACTTGCGACTGGACCGGACTTACCTGGGTGATGGCACCGGGGATGAGGTCACAAATTAGCTTTTCCTGGTGGGACACCACTCACCCACCTGATATGGCAATGAAAGATCTTACCGGTTATATGACCATCTCAATTATTGCATTTTTCTTTTTCATAGCTCTCATTGCCACCACATTTGCCGCCATAGGTGAAAAGCTGGGAAATATATTCAATGAATTCAAACCGCTTGACGCTTATTCGATAAACCTTGCCGGATCAACTGCCGGCATAATAACCTTTTCACTGCTTTCATTTTTTTGCACACCGCCTTCACTCTGGCTTTTGCTTGCCGGAATTCCTTCTTGCTGGATCATTTGGAAAGACCAGTTTTCAAAAAAAATACCCGCCATACTGGCTTTGGTAGCCTGCGTTATAATACCGCTAGCAGTGCCCAGTCGCGGTGTGGTTGGTGCCGACAAATTCAGCGCCGATGCCAAAACTCTCTGGTCTCCTTATCATAGATTCGAAGTTTCAGACATATATCTTGACGCTGACAAAAAAGAGTTGATTGGACACAACATCACGGTCAACAAAGCTTTTTTCCAGGAACCACTCAATTTATCCTACGATTTCATCAATAAATCATCCCGAGCCGAGTTTCTCAAAGAATTTGCCTACAACCAGTATGAGATGCCCTACGATTTGATTAAACCGAATCGTGTGCTTGTTCTGGGAAGCGGAACCGGAAACGATGTGGCTGCTGCGCTCAGACACGGAGCCGCCCATGTCGACGCTGTTGAAATAGATCCTTTAATGGCAAAACTCGGACATGAAGTGCATCCGGAAAAAGCATACGACGATAGCAGAGTCAGAGTCATTGTCAATGATGCCCGCGCCTTCTTACGTCAAAATCCCGATGAGAAGTACGACCTGGTGCTTACAGGACTGCTCGACTCACACACTGTGGTGGGCAACTCACTTTCAGTGCGTCTTGATGATTATGTCTACACCGCAGAAGGTCTGCGCGATGCCCTTGCCCACGTGGCACCGGGCGGACTCTTGAGCATCTCCTATTCGGCTATGGAAGATTATCTTTCCAAACGAATTGCTGCCAATCTGCGTATAGCCGCCGGTAAAGACGTTGAACCTGTAATCATTAAAAAACAAGGCACCTCAATCTGGCATATGTTTGTACCTGTCAATGCCGAACAAAGAGCAAAATTGGATGCTTTGAAGAATCTCAAATTTGAAAATTTCAGTAAAATGGATACTACAGGTGTTCGCCCGTCCACAGACGACTGGCCTTATTTGTATCTCAACCCCAACGTTTTTGACCCCCTCTATCTAGGAGTAAATGCCTGCGTGCTTCTGCTTGCCTGGCTTGCCTGCGGCAAACTGGTTCGCTCGAACACAAAAGCCTCACGCTGGCAATTATTCTTTCTTGGCGCCGGTTTCCTCCTGCTTGAACTGTCAATTATAGACAGACTGGCTCTGGTATTCGGAACCACCTGGCTGGTCAATTCAATTTGTATTTTAGCTGTGCTGGTGGCCATTATTTTGGCAAACATAATAGTGATAGACAGTCCCGGCGTATTTAAACCGAAGATACTTTATTCCGGGCTTATCATCTCACTTGTAGCTACCTATTTCACACCTTTAGAATCATTCACTTCAGTCGGCTTATACCTTGGCGGAACGCTTGCAGCCATGTTTTCAGCCATTCCGATTTTCTTTGCCGGTCTCATATTCTCAGGCTCTTTTGCCCGAGAAAAAACGCCCAGTGTAGGCTTAGCCTTCAATATGCTCGGTGCGGTTCTTGGCGGCTTGCTTGAATATGCCGCCACTTATACTGGTATCAGAAGTTTGCTTCTCATTTCGATTGTTATTTACGGAATCTCGCTCATTTGTTTATTGAAGAGTGGAGATGAAAAAGTTGAAGGGCAGTAGAACATCTCTTTTGCTGATTTGTATCTTGAGTCTTTGCGCTTGTCAGTCTAAGCCCAATCCTCCATCATCCGATTATGTCCGACCGGTGATTGAAAAATCAGACAAGTCAGTTTATGACGAAGAACCTGATAAAAGGGAAACATCCGTCGTTGAAGAAGAAAAGCCTTCTGAATCAACTGAAACTTTTGGTAAATACAAAATAAAACTCAAAGGACCTACAAAAACACTTGAAGGCTCGATTGACATAAGCGAAGAGAAACAAGACCTGTTGCATTTAAACACAGGAAAGACTGGCACGCCATCTTTGTTTCATCCCGAACTTTTCGAAAAAGATGATTTGATGGTTTTGCAAACAGCTTATGCCAGCGATTCATACGAGTACACAATCATTCCACTTGGCGGCGAAAAGTTAAAAGTAGAAAAAACTTTCAATACCTTTTACGCACCGCCGGCAGTGGAAAAAGGCCCGGGCAAGGGTGAGTTCATTTTCAGCTTTCAAGAACCTTATCCTGAAGCCGGTGGAGCAAGGACTGTGGCACCGTATGTGATTGCAAATTATAAAGACGGAAAAATGACTCTTGATACTAAAGCCATGAAAGAGCATGGAAAAGATGCCAGTCTCGGAAGCAAAGAAACAATCAAAGACGCTTTTGAAGTACATCAAGACAATGACACTCTTCCGCCCGAATTCGTTTCAGAAATAATTGACAGATATTATATTGGCAAAGCAAAAGAAGCACGCAAATTGTTTGATCAAGCCTGGCCTAAAAAACGCAAAGGAAAAGAAAAAAGCTGGAATGAAATAATAGAGCAGATGAAAGAAAGTCCTTACTGGCCGCAAATCAATGAGATGAACAAGTTATAAAATGCAAGCGATTACTTCTCACGATTTATATTTGTACAGCCGCTGGTTTATGAGTGTGCTTGAGCCTATCTGGCATCCATTCAAAGCTCTGCCGGATCCCAAACTTACTCCAAGACCGGATCTCAGATTTCTCAGCCAGCAGTATCACTGGCGGGTGGAAATCGCCGACAATTTGAATATAACTGCCGAAAAACATCTTTTGCAGTCCACCAATCTGCTTCGTTTACTTGTGGAAGCAGCGA
>CAZEQP010000201.1:0-6085 GCA_964514345.1 uncultured Candidatus Obscuribacterales bacterium | reverse complement strand
TGAAATATTCCATCACCATATATGGTGTACCGTCTTCAGTTTGTCCGAAATTAAAGACTTTGCCTATATGGTGATGACTCAGTTTTCCTCCCACTACAGCTTCACGTTGAAGTCTTGTCACCGCCTTTTCAGAAGCTTCTTTTTGCAGTATTTTAATCGCCACGTCAATGCCAAGATTAGGATCATGGGCAAGCAAAACCACACCCATTCCGCCGGAACCGATAGTTCCTTTTATTTCGTAACGGTCAGCTATTTTGTCCGGCGGATTTGTGTCCATACTCACCTTTTTGATTCATCCACTGTTTTGGCTGAAACGGCTGAGAAATTATGCATACCTCCAAAACTCATGCTCTCGACTGCAGTGGAAGGAACAATCACCGTGGAAGTTCCGCCGGCCTTCATTACTTCATAAAGCATATTCATGCCTCTCAAATGCACTGCCATCGGATTTTCTTCATACACTTTTCCGGCATCGGCAAATCTTTTTGCTATATTCAGTTCGCTGTCGCCTAAAAGCATACGCGCCTGTCCTTCACGAGCCGCCTGTGCTACCCGACTCATGGCGTCCTGCAACTTGTCCGGAATTTTTATGTCGCGCATCTGGACAGATTCAACTTTTACCCCCCAAGGTTCAGTTTGCATATCCAGTGTTTCTGTCATAAGTTTGTCCAGACCGGCCCGATCCGACAAAACATTGCTCAAATCGCTGCGCCCGATCATGTCGCGAAGAGCTGTTTGAGCGGCCATGATCACTGCCGCATCGTAGTCGGCCACTTTTAACACGGCCAGCTTGGGATCAACCACACGCCAGTAAACAACTGTGTCTACATTAACAGGAACATTGTCTTTAGTGAGAGTTTGCTCGGCCGAAATCGAATTCGTCATGGTGCGCAGATCAATTGTCACAGGAGTTGTTTCAATCAAGGGCAAGAGCAAGAATATGCCCGGTCCTCGCACCCCGGCAAAACGTCCCAGTCGCAGAACCACTTTCCTTTCCCATTCGCTGCATATGCGCAAGCAAAAGAAACAAAAAAGAAAAATAAAGAGCCCACCTAATACAATGAAACTGATGAATATGCCTTCAAACATTTATTTCTCCTTCTATATTAATTCTTTCTGCGCCAGTCTTTCATGCCTTTCTCGAAATTTTCTCCTTCTTGTAAGTCGCGTGAAATCACGTTGCTTGTTTTCAGTGTGCACTTTCTCTGGTGCAAACTGAGAAAAAGAGTTTCAAACTGCATCACACCCTCTGCCGTAAGTCCGGGGCAGCCGTCCAAAATCAAATTCTGCAAATTAGGAAGTCTGGCCAGAGTCAGCAATTGTTCATCATTTAAATTGGAGTTTGAAAAATCGATTGAATGCAAAAATTTCAAACTTGAAATCTTCTTGATTATCGCATTAGTGAGATCTCTGTATTCTTTCATATGCAAGACTGAAAGGGGCGGACTTTTCAAGCCATTTATACCTTTTATAGTGACCGGAGAATTTCCCAGATAAAGTGTATAAAGCTGTTTTGCCTGACAAAGAGCAATCAATTGATCATCATAAATTGGACTGTTCTGTACGACCAGTGTTTGCAGTGACATTTTAGCCAGGGCTCTGGCACTTGCCACCGACATCGGACCTTGTTGTATTAGAGAAAGTTGCACAAGATTTTTATTCGGGCGCATTTTCAAAGCAAAATCCGGAGTCAAATTGCAACGCTCAAGTGCAATCATATTGAGCTTCTTCATATCTTTCAGATGAAAAAGCGCGGCGTCTGTTATTTGAGGAGAATTGACTGTAAGAACGACAAGCTCAGGCATTCGCTTCATTTCAGCGAATCCTTTGTCTGTAAATTTATTGGACTTCAAAAACAATGAAGAAAGATGAGGCAACCGACTCAGGTAAAGAGCAGTACTATCATCCAGATTATTATTGTCCACTTGCAAATAAGTGAGATAAGGCAGGTCTTTCAAACTTAGAAAAGCTTTTGCACTTACATGCGGTGTGCCTATCGTCAGCATTTGCAGTCTGGGGAACTTTGAAAGCTCGCTAAATCCGGTGTCAGTAAGTCTGGTCGCTCCACAAGTAAGTTTTTCAAGTGTTTTAATTTTGGTCAAATATTTTATGCTTTTATCATCAAGCTCAGATCCATTCAAGACCAGAGATTTCAAATTCATTTTGGTCAGGTTTAACAATTGTTCTCTGCGCAAATCGCTGCGTGAAACGTCTAGATGATCAGTGTTTTTGCCGAAGGTGGCAAAATCAGCGTCGTCCAGTTCAATACTTGTAATAGTGGATGATGTGCCATCCCCCATTGTTGATTTTTTCTGCGCGATCATGCTGACCAGCACTTTGTTTTTTTGATCTTTTAAATTGTTTCGAAAAATTGGCTTATTGCCGGAATTGGCAATGATTTCGTTTTGTTTTTTCAACTTTTGAGTGTTTATCAAAGCTGAAATCATTACAAAAATAAAACTGAGAAAAGCCAGTGAAAAGATCCCAATCATTGTCGCTACTGCCGGACTCTGACCGAATATGTTTTTTGCAGGTTTACTGGTCTTTCCAGTATCGTCCGATTTGATCTCAGTCAACTCAGGATATTTCTTTTGCACCGCTGTCATCTGGCTCAGTCGATCCTTAACTTCAAGAACAGTTTGCGGCCTTGACTGCGGTGATTTGCTCAACATCGAATCGACAAGCTCCACCAGCTCGGGGGGAAAGTCTGCATCAGGCACGACTTCGCTGATTAAGAACGGGGCTTTGGATTTGTGATACGAAATAGTTTCAAGTGCGGTATCACCTTTAAAAGGTGGATCCCCGGTCAAACATTCATACATGAGACAACCCAGGGAATAAATGTCGGATCTGGCATCCGCCTCATCACCTTGAGCCTGTTCAGGGCTCATATATAACGGACTGCCTAAAAGCGCTCCGGTTCTGGTCAAATCTTGACTGTAGGCTTCCAGTTTAGCCACTCCAAAATCTAACAGTTTTATCAACTGCTTCGACTCGAGCGCATCCACAACCATAATATTTGAAGGTTTTAAATCCCGATGAATAATTTGATGAGAATGAGCAACTTGAAGCCCCTGACATATTTGCACAAAAATATTTTGAGCTTGCTCGAATGATAGAAAGCCCTGTTGTCTAATCAATTCGGACAAATTTTGTCCTTTGACATACTCCATCACCATATAAGGTGCTCCGTCTCGGGTCTGCCCGAAGTCAAACACTTTGGCTATATTTTGATGATTCAATTTGCCTGCGGCCATTGCTTCTCGTTGCAGCCTGGCCGCAGTTAAGCCAGTGGGATCGCAAGCCAGCACTTTGATGGCTACATCTATGCCAAGAACCGGATCATGCGCTCTGAATACCACTCCCATTCCACCAGAGCCTGTTTTTTCGATAACCTGGTACCGGTCCTCAATGCTTTCAGGAAAAGTGTCATTTTTCATTTGATTGAAGTGCTTCCAGGTAGAGCGCAATTTTTTCCCCTGTGCACAAAATAAGCCTGGTTAAAAGCTTCCACCCCCGGCCAGGTGAGGTGCGGACAGCCGGCCACATTTATCTTATCCAGGCTGGGGCTGGCAGCCAGTTTCAGCAACTGTTTATCCGAAAGATAAGTGGCGCTCAGGTCGACACTTTTCAAATTTGATTTGACAATGATGTCGATCATGTCGTCTTGAATGTCATTGTCACGCAAACTAAGATACTCCAGTCTTTTCAGATTTTGCAAATAACGCAAATTCAGAGCTTTCACATTGGTGCTTTCAAGTGAGAGCGCCTCCAATTTGTTTAATTTGGAAAAGTTGCGCATTTTGACTGTTTCAATTTTTACATGCTTCAATACCAGATATTTCAAAGGCATTGTTGAAATTGCATCAAAACTCTCTGCCGATAATTCTCTGGTTTCACTTAAATCAAGAGAGTCGATATTCAATCCAGCAATCTTGAGCCCGGCATTTTTGCTTATCGATGTTTCAAGCAAAGAAAGTAAAGTCAGTTTTTTAAATTTGGACAGACAATTTAAAATTCGATCTGTTGCATTGGGAGCAAAAATTTCAAGACTTTCCAGTTGAGGAAAATTTTCAATAACGGAAAGCCCCTGGTCAGTGATGAGATGACCGCCCAGAACGAGTCTTTTCAATTTTTTCAAACCTTTCAATTTGGCCAATCCGGCATCGGTTATGTGAGGCGAACTGAGCGCCAGTTGCTCCAGATTTTTGAAATGAGCAATTTTATCTATATTGGCATCAGTAATTCTTGTGTTGGATACATTCAAGCCTACAAGATTTGCATCTTTTAGAAAAGCCAATCCGCTTCCGTCTATCAGGCAGCTTCCCAACTCCAGTTTGTCTGTTTTTTTTCCCTGCAATTGACGCAAATCTGCATCCAGAACTTCTTTACCTATTCTGAAAATAAAACCGTCTTTTGTGCTTGATTGAAATTTGTTTATTGGCTCCGGTTGAGTAAATTCGACTTTGTAAGTGTCTGACACTTTATCCTGATTTGAACCGGTTTTTGTCTCCGGTTCTTTTTTAGTCGAACCCAGAGAATAAATATATACAGTCACAAAAAGCAAACCGATACCTGCTACTAGAGCCATAATCACAAAAGTAGATTTTTTGCTTGTATCAGGTTTCAGTGCCGGCTTTGGTCCGGAGTCATTGATCATGACTTGCGCATTGAGTTCGTCTTGTATATCAAATAAACTGTCCAAAACTTCCGAAACTGATTGGGGTCTGTCTTGAGGAGATTTTTGCAAACATTTGTCCACCAGGTTTCTCATCGCAGAAGGGAACTGCGGACCCAATTTGGGTGGAGGGCTTGCCGCATGCATGCCGATTGTTTCAAGCACTGAGGCACCTTGAAAGGGCGTTTTTCCCGTCAACGTTTCGTACATCAAAACTCCGAAGCTATAAAGATCCGAACGCAAATCACTTGTTTCGCCTCGCGCTTGTTCCGGACTTACATACAACGGGCTCCCTATCAATTCACGCGCTGATGTGAGAGCTTGATCCACAGCCTCTACTTTTGCCACTCCAAAATCAAGAAGCTTCACCACTCCGTTTACCAGAATGACGTTAGCCGGCTTTAAATCGCGGTGTACGACTCCTGCGTTATGAGCAAATCCCAGTCCTTCGCAAATTTGCACAAAAATAGGCAGAGCTTCAGGAAGAAACAAAGCGCCTTTGTTTTTAATCATCTGATCTAAACCCTGTCCGTCCAGCATTTCCATCACCATATACGGTGAGCCCTCTGAGGTCTGGCCGAAATCAAAAATCTTGGCTATATTAGGATGATTCAATTTGCCTGCCGCCATCGCCTCACGCTGCAAGCGCACGGCGGTGACACCACTTTCATCGTGATGCAGGACTTTTATCGCCACATCAAGATCTCTGTGCGGATCATAAGCCAATAAAACTGTTCCGGCACCGCCTGAACCAATGACGTTTTTTACTTTGTATCGCTCAGCAATCGTCTGGGGCAGCTGCTCTTTTCTGGACATTACTTATCGCCCTATCCTAAAGCCAGCCCGCCGGTCGATGTTTCCTTGTATTTGTTGTTCATATCAAGCCCTGTCTGTTTCATCACAGCCAGCGCTTTGTCCAGACTGACCAGGTGTTGCCCGTCTGAAGCCAGAGACAATCCTGCCGCATTCAAAGCCTTCACCGCTCCCATGGCGTTGCGTTCGATACAGGGGACTTGAACCAGCCCCATAATAGGATCACAAGTCATACCCAGATGGTGTTCGATACCGATTTCAGCCGCTTGCTCAATCTGATTGACACTGCCACCCAGCATGGCGACAGCACCGCCTGCGGCCATAGCGCAAGAAGTTCCCACTTCACCCTGACAACCCACTTCTGCACCACTAATGGAGGCATGCACTTTGACCAGAGCACCAATCACCGAAGCAACGATAAGCCCGTTTTGCAAAACTTCATCGCTTAAATTCTGTCTTTCTTTCAAGGTGCGCCACACAGCCGGAATAAGTCCCGACGATCCGTTTGTAGGAGCCGTTACTACCCGGCCGGCTGCAGCATTTTCTTCATTTATCGCCATGGCATAAATAGAAGGACGAAGGTCATGTTCCGAC
>CAZEQP010000200.1:0-6095 GCA_964514345.1 uncultured Candidatus Obscuribacterales bacterium | reverse complement strand
AGTCAGGACAAAAAGACTAAGTCCAAAATTATGATGCGTAATAAAGCAGAAGGTCTGTGTGCCGACGCCGAACGTACTATTGTAAAATATGGAGAACTTGTAGACACTCAAATTGTGGACAAGGTTAAGACGGCTATCTCCTCGGTGCAAGAAGCTTTGAATTCTGCCACTCAGGAAGACAGTCAGTTTTTGAGTTCGCAAGTGGCCGGGCTTGATGTTGCATTGCTCGATATGGGAAGAGCGATTCACATGGGAGCAAAACGTTCTTCTGTAGCAACAAAAACAGGTAAGAAAAGATCTTTGACCGATTCAGGACCGATTGAATTGGGAGACGGACAGGTCGAAGATAATCAGGATTGAGATAAGAGAAAATGGAAACAATGAGCAAGCGTGATTACTATGAAGTAATTGGAGTGGCTAAAGGAGCCTCAGCCGAAGAGATCAAAAAATCTTTTCGGCGCAAAGCGCGCTCACTTCACCCGGATAACAAAGACTCAGGTGATGAAAAAGCCTTTAAAGAGCTGGCCGAAGCATATGAAGTCCTGTCGGATGAAAATAAACGGGCTACATATGATCGTTATGGACATGAAGGTGTAAAAGGCTCAGCCAGCCGCTTCGATAATTTCGACTTCTCAGGCTTTTCCGGGTTCGGTATGGACGAAATTCTGGAAAGTCTTTTCGGAGCTTCGATGCGCGGTGGATTCGGCGGCATGAGAAGCGGTCCGGCTCAAGGCTCGCATCTTAAATATGATCTTGAAATGGATTTTCTCGATGCCGTATTTGGTGCCGAAACAAAGCTTACAGTCAAACGTTTAGACGATTGCACCACCTGTTTGGGAACCGGTGCAGCTGTGGGAGCCAATATCACAACATGTCAGACATGTAATGGCATGGGTCAAGTAAAAGAGCTTGTGAACATGCTCTTTGTTCAAACCTATCAAATAACAACCTGTCCGCAGTGTCAAGGCGACGGCAAAAAGGTTGATAAGCCCTGTCGTGATTGCAAAGGACAGGGTCTCACCCGCAAACCGAAAGAGTGGGAGTTTAAAGTTCCGGCAGGAATTGAAGACGGCTCGCGCATAAGAATTCAATCAGGTGGCGACAAAGGACCAAACGGCGGACCTTATGGTGACTTGATGGTCATAGTGCATGTAAAACGGCACAAAGACTTTATTCGCGAAAACAACACCATCCATGTAAAACAAGAAATCAGTTTTTCTATGGCTGCGCTCGGTGGGGAAGTCCTGGTTCCCACTGTGGACGGAGACAAGATACTGAAGATTCCTCAGGGTGTGCAGTCGCAAACCAAGTTGGTTATGAAAGATCTGGGTGTGCCTCTTTTGAATTCTCCCAACAGACGCGGAGATCAGATAGTGCATGTGATTTTGAAAACACCGAGCAAACTGAGCAAAGAAGAAAAAGAACTTTTTGAAAAACTGGCTCAACTGCAAAATGAAGAATTGCATGTTGATACTCCACCTGAAAAGGCGCAAGAGAATACAGAAGTCTCAGAAGGAGACTCGAATAAAAAAGAACGCAAGTCGGGCAAAAAAAATAGCAAAAACAAAAAAGACGATACTTTGCTTGAAAAACTGGTAGATGTTTTTCGTCCCAAAGATGACAATTAGCCGCATAATTTCTATCCTTGCGTTGCTGTTTTTTTGTGCAACAGCAAATCCTGCTTATGCAGTTAAATTGCCTGAAGGACTGAAAGAAGCGATAAAACAAAAATTTCCCAATTCAAAGTTCCGCATAGACAGTACTTTTGAAGATGCAGGGTCTTTCTATATTCCTGTGGTGCCGACACAATCAAAAAAAGTGCAGTCAGAAAAAATTGGAGTATCCTTTAGCGCACCCGATATTGTTTGTTTTGACAACGGCTGGATATTTTTAAAACTGGTGAAATCGGGCAATAAGCTGGTTTTGAATCTGCCTGCCGGTCTTTCTCCTGAATTAATGCGCGCTTTATACTCAGGGGCTCTGCCTGCCGATTTACTTGTGCCTGAAAATATGGCTGTTTCAGGTAAACTCAAACCGCTTGTAAAAGAACTCAATGTTGAAATATTGAAAGACGGCACACCTCCTGCCATAGCCTTGGAGCCGCAAGAAGAGCCGGCTGCCAACACCAATGAAAAAATATTTCTAGCATCACCGGCTTCAGGAAAAATTTTCATCTTAAACAGCAAGTTTGAAAAAGAGTCCGAAGTCCCTTCAGACGGCACCCCATCCGGACTTGTTTATTTTCAAGACAAATTGATTGTGGCGGATCAGTCAAAATCACTGGTCATTATTTATAACTCGCAAACAATGAAATGGGACACTTTTATTGAATTTCCCATGGGCTCTTCGCCTCGCTCGGTGGCTGTGGCACCCAAAGGGGACATCATTTATGTGGCTGAGCAAGCAAGCAGCACAGTGGCCAGTGTCGATTTAGCCACTAAAAAAATATTGCAGCGCACCAAAGTGCTGACAGGACCCTGTGCAATCGCCATCACTCCTGATGGTTACACCCTGGTGGTGGCAAATTCAGGATCAGGACATGTCAGCTTTATCTCCACCCTTAATCAAAAGGTGGTAGGTGCCCTGCTTGTGGGTAAAATGCCGACTAATTTACTTATAAGCAAAAAACAGAAATATGCTTATGTTTCGAATCGCATGTCCAACACTGTTTCAGTGATTGATATTCCTCAGCGCAAAGTGATTTGCACTATAAATGTAGGTGAAGGACCGACCGGACTGGCGCTTGATGCTACAGAAGAGAGGCTCTTTGTGGCCAATGCTAAAGACAACAATATCAGTGTGCATTCAACCGCCAACAATTTCGAAAAAATAGAAACAGTATCGCTGCCTATGGATGTCGAGTTTCCGGGTTGTCTTTTATTGACCGCGGATCAAAATCATTTGCTTGTGACAAGCGCGGCAAGCGACACTGTCGGATTTTTGAATCTGGAAACATTGAAATTCGACAAGCAAGTGCAAATAGGCAAAACTACAATGGAAGCTGTAAGCTCCTTATAGGTTGTATGTTTTTCTCAAAAGATTGATTGGTGCTTTAGAAGGAAGAACCAGATCATCTTGTGAAATTATATAAGTCTGCTCCAGCGCGTATTGACCTGAAAGCACCGAATGACTGACCATGTCGGTAAAAACCATCCAGGAAGAATTGGGTGGAAATTCCCAGGTATCTTTTCTTGAATTGGTTTGAAAGAAACCGTTCTCTTTCAAAAAGTTGTGAAAATCGAGCATCCATTTGTCGTAGCCAGATGTTCCTACCGCTTTCAATCCAAGCATTGAATAAAGCTTGGTGATAAGAGTCTGATTTTCTTCTTTTGTTTTGAAACGAGCTGGAGCCGGCATCACATTTTTGTATGTTTCAAGCAAAGATTCAAAAGTGTCTGATGTTCTCCAGACTCGGTTTTGAGTAGGGTTTATATTTGTGAAAGTGCGCAGTATTCGGTCACCATATATGGGGCGGGTGGCAAAAGAGTCTACGTGGATGAGGTCATTGCGTTTGCGCAAGCTCATTTTTCGCCCCTTTTCTTCAATGGGACGGAAAGTAGCAAAATCAGGCTCCCAGTTTCTTGTATAGGGGGCAAGGAATGTCTCAAGAAATCTTGTAGTCTGAAAATGATAATCGGACATAATCGAATGTAGACGCTGAGCGTCAACCTGCGACTTGGCGGCAAAGCCTGTCACAGTATTTTCTTTTGGTCTGTAGGCGATATTTTTGTGGTAGTCGGCTTCTTTCTGCTTTTGAGCAAGCAGAAACTCGCGGTCTTCCAGGCTGATATCAAAAGGAGTCTGTTGAAAATATACAATTCCGCCCTTTTCAAGCAAGGCGCAGACCGCCTCAGGCGATGGTGCTTGACTGCCCTGAACAGGCTTTGATCCGTCAGTCATACACACTATGAATTCTGTTTTTGTTGTTGTCGCCGTCTTTGATGTAGATACTTGAGTCTGCATATTTTTGTCCGTGCAAATTACTGCGTCATTTTAGCGCTTTCGGGTTGTCATTAGAGGAAAAATTGCTAATATTTCGTGCTTTTAGCCGGCATAATGGCTGGGGGCTTTGTTCAAGAATCGTGTAATACTGCCCTGATAGAGCAAATCGGCAGTACCTGTGGGACCGTTTCTTTGTTTGGCGATGATAATTTCAGCCTCACCGCGCTTTTCGCTTTCCGGATTGTAATATTCGTCTCTATAAATGAACATAACCAGGTCGGCATCCTGTTCGATTGAGCCTGATTCGCGCAAATCTGAAAGCATTGGACGTTTATTTTGACGGGCTTCAACTGCACGTGAAAGCTGAGACAGGGCAAGTACAGGGACATTAAGCTCGCGAGCCAGTGTTTTCAAACTGCGTGAAATTTCAGAGACTTCCTGCACCCGGTTGTCTGTGGCTTTTCGCCCCTGCATAAGCTGAATATAGTCGATGATGATCAAGCCCAGTCCGTTCATTTCAGACTTGAGACGTCTGCATTTGGCTCTTATTTCCATGGCGTTGACCAGAGCCGAGTCATCTATATATATGGGTGCTTCACCCAGTTTACCCATAGCGCTTGCCAGTTTGGTCCAGTCGCTTGTGTGCATGTGTCCTGTTCTCAGACGGTTGGCGTCTATTTCTGCTTGCGAGCATAGCATACGCATAACAAGCGATTCTTTGGACATTTCAAGCGAGAATATCGCACACGGAATATTGTTATTGATAGCGGCGTGCTGAGCCAGGTTCAACACAAAAGCCGTTTTACCCATAGAAGGTCTGGCGGCGATAATGACCAGATCCGACGGCTGAAATCCTGAAGTCATCGCGTCCAGATCATAAAATCCGGAAGGCACGCCTGAAAGCACATCACGATTTTCATAGCGTTGTTCGATTCTTTGAAAAGAATCTTCCACTATGTGCTTGATGTGCACCAGGCTTTTCATTTCTTTGCGCTGAGCAAGACCGAAAATCAGATGCTCGGCTCGATCCAGAGCGACCTCTGCATCTGTTTCTTCATAACAGCTGCCGACTATTTCAGAACCTGCTTTTATCAACTGTCTTAAGATCGCCTTTTCCTGAACCATTTTGGCGTAATATTCCAAATTGGCGGTGGTGGCAACAGACAAAGACAGTTCTGTGATATAGCCTCTTCCGCCCACATTCTCCAGAGTGCCGCCGTCTTTGAGACATTGAGAAACAGTGACTATATCCACCGGTTCATTTTGATCATAAAGATCAAGCATGGCGGCGTAGATAGTCTGGTGACTTTTGCGATAAAAATACTCAGGCTCAAGCAAGTCGACTACGCGAGTGATGCCGTCGCCGCTTACAAGAAGGGCACCAAGAACGGCTTGTTCGGCTTCCTGTGACTGGGGAGGAAGCCTTTCAAGCGTTGATTCTGTGATGGTGTATTCTTCAGGCATTATTTTTGACTATTAGTCGTCTTCAAGGGATGAAGTGTCGCCTGTGGGCAAGCCCAGTTCCCAGGCTTTCAATAATCTGCGCATTATTTTGCCCGAGCGCGTTTTAGGCAGTGAATCTTTGATTTCGATTTCACGCGGATAGGCATGGGCTGCCAGTTGACGCTTGGTGAATTCTTTGATGTCTTCAATTAGTTTGTCGTCGGCTTTTACATTTTTAGCCAGAACGATGAAAGCTTTGATGATTTCTCCTCTTTCTTTGTCCGGCTTGCCGATGACGCCTGCTTCCACAACTGCAGGATGCTCGACCAGAGCCGATTCCACTTCAAAAGGACCGACTCTGTGACCGGCGGTGTTTATAACATCGTCGGCTCTGCCTACAAACCAGAAATAACCGTCTTCGTCTTTCCAGGCATTGTCGCCGGAGAAATACCAGCCGGGAATTTTAAAATACTCGTCGTATTTTTGTTTGTTGCGCCAGACTTGTCTTAACATCGATGGCCAGCCCGGTTTCACAACCAGTTTGCCCAGAAGACCTGCTTCGATTTCTTGTCCGTGTTCATCTACAATCGCGGCATAAACTCCAGGCAACGGTTTGCCCATTGAGCCCGGCTTAATCGGCATGCAGGGCAGATTGGCGATGAGTTGCATGCCTGTTTCTGTTTGCCACCAGTTGTCGTGAATGGGCAGTC
>CAZEQP010000199.1:0-6103 GCA_964514345.1 uncultured Candidatus Obscuribacterales bacterium | reverse complement strand
CTATGACTGATTTTGCAACTATAGTGAAAAGTCTTGTGCCTGTAGCGCAAATGATTCTGAAAAAAGACGCCAATGTCATATCCTGGGGTATGCAGGGCTACAAGCTGTATAAAAATTTGACCGGGTTTTTCAAAAAATAATTTCCAAAATGACCACCAGCACTTCATTCAATTTGCAGTCGTATACCGACCCCCGTCGCCACGCCATCGAAAAGGCTCTGGAAGTCACTTTGAAAATCTGGGAAACAGATGAGCGCGTGCCGCCTCTGTTGAATGAGAGCATGCGCTATTCACTGATGTCTCCGGGCAAAAGAATGCGTGCTCTTTTGTGTCTGGCTGCTTGCGAGACTGTTTTATATAAAAAGATCGCCGAGCAAAATCCGGAGGCGACCGAGCAATCTTTTGCTTTTGACAAACACGTTTTCAAACAAGTGAGCGCCCTTGCCTGTTCGATCGAAATGATTCACGCCATGAGTCTTATTCATGACGATCTGCCCTGTCTGGACAATGACGACATGCGAAGAGGAATAGCCACCAATCACAAAGTTTATGGCGAAGCGATGGCTCTTCTGGCTGGTGATGCTCTAATTTTGCGGGCGGTGGAAAACATAATAGAAGGAACGCTAGGGTCTTGCTCAAAAGAAGCAGTTTTAGAAGTGGTGAAAGAATTGACCTTCGCCGCAGGCGCACCAGGTATGGTGGGCGGACAGGTTTTTGATTTGATTAAGCATGAAGATGTCAAGAAGATTCATAATGGCAAAACAGGAGCCCTCATAAGTTTTTCTTTGTGGTCGGGTGCCAGACTGGCCAATTTAAACGGTCAGGAAGTAGCCACTAAAGACCAGTTAGACGGACTTAAGTTATTTGGATTTACGCTAGGGCTGGCATTTCAAATTGCCGACGATCTATTAGATATAAATGGTAAGGTCGAAGTAATCGGCAAGACCCCCGGAAAAGATGCTGCCAGTGATAAAGTAACCTGGGTAAGCATTTATGGTGAGAAAGAAGCCAAAGCGATGCTTGAAGGATTAGAAAGGCAAGCAAGCATCATTCTCACCACTCACAATCTCAATTTTGCCCCCTTGCCTGTTTTGTCTGAATTACTGAGTTTTGCTATTACTAGAAGTCACTAAAAATGAGTTTTGATTCACTGATTGCTTTATTTTCTTTTGCCGATATTGCCGGCAGCACTCAAACACTGGACACAGTGGACGGGCACGGAAGAGGTTGGCAAGTGATCGTGGTCACTCTTTTGTGTTCCGGTCTGGCTCAATTCGTGAAAATAGTGACTAAATTCATCCGCACCGGTCAGTTCGATTTGCGCATGATGGCAAAAACAGGAGGCATGCCTTCCAGCCACTCATGCTGCACTATGGGTATGGCCGTTTCAGTGGGCTTTATTGTCGGCTTCAACACGGTTCCTTTTGCCATTGCCCTGTGTTTAGCCATGATAGTTATGTATGACGCTGCAGGGGTAAGAAGACATGTCGGACTGCAGGCTAAAGTGCTCAACGAAATGATGACTGAACTCTTTTCTGAGCATCCGCATCTCAGCGGTGAGAAGGTTAAAGAATTTCTAGGACATACTCCAAAAGAAGTTTTGGTGGGAGCTATATTCGGTACCTTCATCGCATATATCTTTAATTCCCTTGTCATTGGCTCGTTTTCAGCCATGCCACCACTTTAAGAGTTGTGTTGCCGAGAGCTGTCGATGCTGGTTGTATGAGAAGATCGTAATACATGACTTCCATCAAAATCAGTTGCGTGTGTTCTATAATCAAGGTCTTGGAAAGCGGTCTTGGTCCCTTCCAGAAAAAACGGTCAATCAGTAAAAATGTGACGCCGTTAAGGATCGAAACAAGACAACTTTTCTGACCTCATTGGCGGTGGTGTCAAAAGCTAATAGTCAATGATTTTGTACAAGTACGCAGGCAATGCCGCGTAACTCAAATAAGTACGATACCAGTAGGATTCGTGTTTTTATAGAAAAGGAGGGATGGCGAACCAAAATCAGAATAATGAACCTGGTTTTTTTCGCCGATAGCTAATGAACACAACGGGCCCAAATAACACCCAAGTCAAAACTTCCTCACCGAGAAGATCTCGTTTTCCCGGCAAGGAATCAGGTTCGGTTTCTTTTAACCTGACCGCTCTGGGCAGACAACTGCTCAAAGAACAAGCATCCGCCGCCGGCGTCTCTAATGGCGACTACGTCGAAATGCTTATCCGCGAACGTGCCGGAATGCCCCCATTGAGATTGCCTGTTGTATTGAAACAAACAGGTCCCAAAGGCGGAGCCAAATCGTTCTTCTTTGGTAAGAACCGTGGTACCACCACAGCCGTTTGCGTAACGCCGATGGCACACAGACTCCTTGATGAGCAAGTCGCTTCTTCAAGAATGAGCCGTGGTGACTATATCGAGTACTTGCTCAGAGAAAAATCTGGATTGATTGAAGAAACATTCAAAAACTTCAATATGAACCAGTGGCAGAATCAACAAGGTCAAGCCGCTGAACCCGGAGCCGTACAAAGCTTCGAGCCGGCTGCCGCCGAGCAAGCTCCTGCCCCTGTGCAACCTGTGTATGCGCCTGCTCCGCAGCCTATGCAAGTAGTACAACCGGTTCAAAACCCGTACTCACAACCTGAAACCCAAATTTCCCAGACCCCCAGCTACAACAATTACGGTCAAAACAACAACCAGTAATTGGTGGAGCTCCCTGCGGGGAATCCTCTGGTACAAACCTCCTTAAGGGAGTCTCCCACTCATATGAGTGGAGGCTCCCTTTACTACTTTTTGTATGTGCCTGGCTTTATTGAATTGGCGAAAAACTAACACAGATCACAGTGCTCTCAAAAATGTCTTGGCTTCAAACGACAGCAATCAGGGATGTTTTACTGGCGTCAAAAACTTTTTGAAAAAAGCGAACGGCAATATAGCTATCACTTTTTTTGTCCGGCTTTACTCGTCAGGTTTTCCGCCTGAAGACCTTATCCTTGACAACTGATGAAAAAAGTTTGACCGATCCCCGGAATATTTGGTGCGACAGACGTTGGAGTTAGGACCGTTTATACTAAGACGATGAGTTCAGATTCAACAGTCATAATCCAGGCGACAAATTTACACAGTCGCGGCGGACATTTTTCACTCTTTGTCGATGATGAAGACATGGGAAAAGTAGACTCGCGCCAGAAAATTTTTAGTCTGTCGGCGGGAAGGCATCAAGCCAGACTCGAATTTCTTTTTCTGAAAACAAATACAGTCGAATTCACCGCCATTGAAAACGAAGACACAGTAATCACCTGGGGACTGCATCCGATCAGTCTAATACATCCGGTATTTGTGATTTTCATAGGCGCAGGCATGGTGAATACTATGGGCAAAGAAAAGGCGATGCCGTATCTAGTTCCGATGGCAATCTTAGCCATGATAATCATCTTTATAAATATGACCAAAGTGCCTGGATTATTTGTCCAGATCAAAGTGAAATCTTGAATACTCCAAACAGTCCAGAATGCAAAATTGTTGTAAATGCGCGAGGAATGAGCGGCCGAACTTCTCCTTTTGCATTTATTTTGAATGAAAAAGAGGTCGGTCAGCTGGGTTCTTCTGAAAAAGAATTTCCTGTGGTGCCGGGAAAACACGCAGCCAGAGTGCAGTATCTGGTGGTGAGAACCAATACGATTGATTTTGAACTGAAAAAAGGAGAAGAAATAAAACTTTCCTGGGGAGTGAGCCTCAAATTTATGCTTCTCCCTATGATTATGGCTTTTACTGGTTTATTGCCCCTTTTTTTACCGAAAAATATTGAATCCTATAAGATGATTGCTGGTATGTTTACTATTGGTGCGCCTTTCTTATTATTTGGATTTTTCTTTTTGCCGGGCTTTTTGTTTAATTTAAAAATAGAGGAGTAATCAGTGTCTGACGACGGTTTTTCCCTTCTGTACAAATTCATTGCACCGGATATAGTGCGTGTGGTCCAGGCTGTGATTTTAGGCGCGGGCGGTATTATGGGTTTTGTAAAAGCGCAAAGCAAGCCGTCTTTGATTGCCGGTTTGAGCAGTGCTGTTATGTTGTTTGCCTGCACCGGTCTGACATTTCTGAATTTTACTCTTGCTGCAGTACTTTCGGCCATAATTTCAGACTTGCTGGCTGCCGTGTTTGCCTCAAGAATGTCCAAAACCAAAAAATTTATGCCATCAGGCATATTGATGCTTTTTTGTATTCTGGCTGGAATCTATTACATTCTTGTATTTGTCACACCTATGATTCATGTTCACGGTGCTCAAAGTAAGTCACCAGATTCAATGCCTCAGGCGGCTCCGACTTCAGGCGGTGGCGGCGTAAGAATTCCGGAAGAACTTTATTAGTTATTTGGAAGATACAGACTGTTTGGGATCGCTCAGGCTGAAAGACTCTTTACTGAAGGGCTTTCTGCTGCCAGCTTCGATTCCGCGTTCGACACCTTTGATGGTGCCATGAATCATACCCGACACAAGTCCATAAGGCATAGAACAAAAAGCCGACACTGCTTTTCCAGCCATATCAATTTCATTGTCTTCCACACCCACTCCGTCTTTCATGCTTTTGTGCATTTCTTTGGAATATTGTTTGATACTTTTGCATACTTTGACCGGCACACCGATGGTGACACCAGCCATGGCACCGGCTACCGATTTGGGCACGGCAACAGCTTTTTGCATAACTGATCCGTTGGGATTGGATGAATTGGATTGAGAAGTGTCTGACCTGGATTGAGCATTGGAAACATCATTCATTTCCATACGCTGCACAGGCGGTTGTTGATGATGTTGCTGTAATTGCTGATGATGATGTTGTAATTGCTGAGGATACTGCTGTTGCCGATACTGTGGATATTGATTCTGCTGAATCTGCTGCATGTTATTCACTTGTGCCGGATCGCCATCAATCCAGCCGGAATGTTGCTGGCAAGACGCAGGCAACCCGATAACAAGAGTTAGAGAAAGAGTAAATGCCAGGGCAATAAAATGCTTCATAAAACTAATTGGCTTGAGCAAGAGCAGCGCGTACTTTTTTACCGAAATGATCGGTGAGGCGCTTGAGAGTCGGTGAAATATCTTCCTTATCCAGAATGGCGTCAATCAAGAATAATTTGTCCGATTTGACTGCTTGAGCCAGAGCGTTTGAGAATTCAGCTCCAGTCTGGGCTCTTACTGCTTTGCCGCCCAGAGCCTCTGTCAGTTTCACATAATCCCAGCGAGCCAGATCATAATAGTCTCTTTGTTGATCAATGAATTTGAGCATGGCATAACTTGAATTGTTGAACAAAACAACAATGGGATTGATACCGTGTTTGATGGCGGTGCTTATTTCCATGCCTGTCATCTGGAAAGCGCCGTCTCCCACAAGTATTATGCTGCGACGCTTAGGATTGGCGAATTGAGCGCCGATACCTGCCGGTGTGCCGAAGCCCATGCTTGAATAATATCCAGGCGCGATAAAAATATCTGTTTTTAATCCCAGTCCGGCGTAAAGACAATCGCCGACATCGCTCACAACGCCGAAATCAGGGCTCAAGATCGAGTTTAAGGAAGAGATTATTTGACTGACAGCAAGTGGTGCATCGGGTCCTGGATCTTTGAGAACTTCAGGCTCGATTTTTGGAATATTGAATTTGGTGCCTTTGGTTTTCTTTGCTTGAGCGAGCAATTCATCCACAACCACCTTAATATCAAGACCCTGATAAGAATGGTGGGCAACTGTGACTTCCTGGTATGTGACTTGAATAAGATTTTCCACCGGCAGTTTGGCTGTGTAGCCGGCTGTTTCCATTTCAGTAAGAACTGCTCCCAGACACAGAATACAATCAGATGATTCGACATATTCTTTCAAATTAGGATTACCGAATTGACCGAAATAATTGCCGATAAAGTTTTTGTGTGTTTCAGGAAAAGAAGCTTTACCCAGTATTGATGTGACCACAGGCAGGTCGAGCCCTTCGCAAAAGGCGATAACTTTTTCCATCAGTTTGAAGCGGCGCAATTGAGCACCTGCCATCAATACCGGTTGTTTGGCCCGTGCCAGTTTGGCCAAGATTTCTGCGACAGCGGCGATGGTCGCT
>CAZEQP010000198.1:0-6109 GCA_964514345.1 uncultured Candidatus Obscuribacterales bacterium | reverse complement strand
AACTGATTATGCAAGTTTTTGTGGTTATATTTCTAGTTTTGGCGCTCTGTGTGCCTGTCTGCGCCTCAGAGCAAAATTCCAAATCTTTCAGTAAGGACACCATTCAAAGATATCTTGAAAAACGATGGACACCTGAAAGGATTAAACTATTCTGTCAGTCGGATACGCGTCATTTTGGAAGTCCTATCGGTTTTGGAAAGAAAGAAAACTATTCAGGTCAATTGCATAAGGCAATGGAGAATAGTTTGGGAAAAGTCATTTGGCACTTTGAAGATTATGGTGACGGAAGCAATGTTTTTGAAATTGAAGCAAATAAAGGAACTGATTCCTGGCTAATTGAGAGATCTCAACTTGGGCTGGAAAATTTTTCGGACAAAGAGTTCAAAATGTATCTGATTGACCAAAAACTAAAGCGTTCTTTCTTTGCCTACCAATTGTTGAGCAAGCCTGGAACAAAACAGGACGATATAGTCTCCGGCTTCGTTGTTGCCGCAATAGAATCACTCCAGGAGAAATCCGACGGTTCAATGGAAGCCGGTGGAGTGATGTTTAACAACAAAAATTTCAAAGTTTTTGTCGGAAAAGATTTTTCAATAAAAGCGATCTTGGTTAATGGCAAGCATAACAAATATTGGGATACTGCAATCAAAGACTCGCACAAAAACATGGAAAATGCCTTGCGATTACTTTCAAGATGCCCAAGGAATGTGTCCGGACCCTAGTCGCAAATTCTGGAATTCAAAAGTTTTTTGTAAATTAAAACAGCCCTATCGCTGTTGAAAAGTTTTTCCGATTCTGTCTTGAAAGACGATTTAGTATTTTGAGACAATACCACTCGACGATCTTGATTCAAAATTAGTGAATTGGTCCAGTTTAAAAGTGGTGCAATAACCCTTTTGAGAATTTTTGCAGCGGGAGCCTTGTAATATGCCCTCAGATATGAATTGAAGCGCCCCTGTTTTTCTCAAGGAAGATGCTTATTTTTCCGTCTGATTCGGTAACTTCTCGTGTTTCTGAAAATTCAAAATTTTTTCCGATAGTATTTGAATGCACAAAAGGCAAATGGGCATAATCCAGCTGATTTTCTACACAGCGGCTTATGTGTGTAGGCCATTCATGCACTGATTCGGCCATTTCAAAAGAATTGTCAATTTCTTCAAACCAGGGGGGAGACTCTTCATCTGAGCAATCATCGAGTTTGGTCCATATCAATCCGTTTCTTTCCGCCGCATGATAATTTTGGATTTTTAATTTTGCCCAGGCTCAACCTGGCAGATCGATGAGGGCAATGATCATTCATTGACACAATCCCGCCGTTTTCTGCCCGTCACAAAACGAATTCTTTGTCAAAGAGTGAAGCCGAGAGTGGATTTCCCCTCAACTCTTTGCCGGATGCAAGAACATACCAGTCCGATGTTTCACTTGATACCGTCATTTAAGCAGGCTCCCAATGTATAGTACTTACGTAAATGTTCATCTCAAGTTCAACCAAAAAACGTAGCTTCGAGATGCAACCAAGGAGAGCATAACATTGCAAAATGAACCAAAACTGGACAAGCCTGGTGCGGGATTACCTTTATTAGAGTGGATGGTTGCAAAGTTTGTGATTTTTCCTGTTAGATTTTCCACTGTCTCAAACGAGAAGGCTCTTTTAGAATTTGAAGAAGTATCGGGGTCGATTGAAACTTTCGCCAGAAAATTGAGAAAAAATGACTTGAGCCAGCGAAAACTTATCCCGCGATTGCAAGGACTGGAGGACAGCTCGCGTTACTGGTCGATTGCCATGACTCTGGAGCACCTTATTATTGTGGGAACTTCAATGCACCAGGTGATTGAGAGTCTGGCTTCCGGAAACAGTGATATCCCGCCTACTTCAATCGCAGAAGTTAAGCCCGGTCTTTCGCCTGATGAAGATTCGATACTAGAAAAATTCTCTTCCATGCACAAAGAATTTGCCGCTGGAATGAGAATTCTTGAGCTGGACAGATTTCCTCAAACAAAATATGCCCACCCCTGGTTCGGACCATTGAATGCTTCGCAATGGCTCTCGTTCTCAGCTCCCCATGGTCGCATTCACCAGAAACAAATAATTGAGATAAGTAAGCAGCTTTAGTTGGTTCTTTACTGCTTACGCGATTCCGCCGAACCTGCTAGTATGAGAAATAGGAGTATTGTTAGTTTGCGAAGCCCGTTCTCACTGTTTAACCTGTCTTTTGTTTCCATAACCCCAAATTTTTCAAGCGAGTTGTTTCCTCGATGGATTCAGATCGTTTTCTAGCTGCAATCATAGAATCTTGCCAGGACTGCATTATAGGTATGCGTCCTGACGGCGTGATACTGACTTGGAACAAAGCAGCTGAAAGGATTTTTGGCTTGAGAGCCGAAGAGTCCGTAGGTCGAAACATAACTATTTTAAACGATGACAGCCAGGGGGTGGATTTCGAATCGGTATTGCAAATGGTCCGCAAAGGAGCCATCATAGAGCACTACGAAATAAACAGGTCGAACAAGGACGGCGATGAACTACTAATCTCTCTTTGTGTTTCACCTGTGAAAAGCCAATTCGGCGAAGTCCTGGGAATTTTATTCATAGCCAGAGACATAACCGACGCCAGAAATACCAGGCAACTGGTACAACAAATTGAACTGCACAAACAGAGAGAGGATTTTGTTGCCGCTCTCAGTCATGACTTGAAAAATCCCATTGTAGGCTGTGCACGAATTTTGGAACTTATGGCTCAAGACCGGGTCAAGGACCCGGAAGAAGCACGAAAACTTATTGTGAAAATGCACGAAAGTCACGAGGAAGTGCTTCAAATAATCAACGACATGCATTTGGTATTCAGGTATGAAAGATCTACTAGCTACACAGGACGTGACCCGGTTGATTTCAGTGAGCTGGTCCGAAGAGCTATAAAATTGGTTGAACCTTCAGCTATCAGTAAAGGCATTACTATAGAGCAATCAATAGAGAAAGGGCTTTCGACTCTGGGTGAAGCGGGTCCTTTGAAGCGTGTAGTTTCAAATTTACTGGATAATGCGGTCAAATTTTCTCCAGAAAAGGCTCAGATCCGCCTTGGGTTGTCGAGCAGTGCCAGCAAAATAAACCTCAGTGTCACTGATCAAGGTTCAGGAATTCCGGATGACGAGCAAGTTAACTTATTCCACCAGTTCTGGCAAGGTCGAAAAGGGAAAGAATACGCTCTTGGAAGCGGATTGGGACTTTATCTTTGCCGCCAGATTATTGAAGCCCATGAGGGAAGAATTTTGTGCTCCAGCAAAGCCAATGCTGGTACAACTTTTGTAGTTGAGTTAAACAAGCTGGACTCGACTGGCTCGCTCTGCGATGCTGTAGGTGATGTCGGTTAAACTGCGTCTTTCGTTCATGTCCAGTTCACAACTAGCAAATATTCATAGTATTGAGTGTATCTGAGGTGCGCTTTTGGATAAGAGGATATTTGTCAGCGGAGCCAGCGGTTATATAGGGGCGCGTCTGGTGCCCAGGCTGCTTCAGTCCGGATACAAAGTGCGTGCAGTTTCCCGATCGCTTGAAAAGTTGACCGGTTGCCACTGGTCGTCTCATCCTGACGTTGAGCTTGTGGCGTGCGATGTGCTGGATTTGGAAGCTTTGAGTCAGTCCCTTGCCGGTTGCGATGCTGCTTATTATCTGGTTCATTCAATGAATCCACAGCACAAAAATTTTGTGGAAGCCGACAAGAAAGCGGCACTAAATATGGTGCAAGCGTCAGCCGCCGCCGGACTGAAGCGGATTATTTATTTAGGCGGACTGGGTGAAAACAGTGATGAATTGAGCCGCCACCTCAAGTCACGTCATGAAGTGGCGGATATACTGAAAAGCGGACCGGTGCCGGTCACCGTTTTGAGGGCAGCAATGATAATCGGCTCAGGTAGTGCATCTTTTGAGATATTGCGCTATCTGGTGGAACGGCTTCCGTTTATGGTCACCCCCCGCTGGGTGCGAACTCCGTCTCAACCCATAGCTATTCGCAATGTTTTGCACTATTTAGTTGAAACGTTGAAACATGAAGAAATGGCGGGTGAAACTTATGACATCGGCGGTCCTGAAATTCTGACTTATCAGGAATTGATGGACACTTACGCCAGAGAAGCCGGTCTTATGAAACGCTGGGTGATGCCGGTTCCTTTTTTTACGCCCAGGCTCAGTTCATACTGGATTCATCTGGTTACTCCGGTGCCGGCATACATCGCAAGACCTCTGGCAGAAGGGCTGCGCAATCCCACTGTTTGCTTGGATACAAGAATAAACAGACTTATTACTCAGGAGCTTTTGACCTGTGAAGAAGCTGTCAAACTGGCTATTACTTGCATGCAATTCCAGCAGGTGGAAAGCCACTGGACAGATGCCGGAAAAATTCCTCCTCCAGAGTGGTTTTATAAAGCAGATCCTGACTGGGCTGGTGGCACCGCATATGAAGATAAAAGGTCTATTCTTATAAACGGCACCCCTTCCCAAATCTGGATACCTCTAAGCCGTCTGGGCGGAAAAACAGGTTGGTATTACGGCAACTGGTTATGGAGACTGCGGGGAGTGATGGATCGAGTTATTGGAGGAGTTGGTCTCATCAGGGGACGCAGACATGAGTCTCAGATGAAGGCTGGAGATGCGATTGACTTCTGGCGGGTGGCAGAAATAGAGCCTGATAAACAATTACTTTTAATAGCTGAGATGCGTTTGCCTGGAATTGCAATGCTCCAGTTCAAGATTGATTCCTTGTCTGACGGAGAGGTCAGACTCACTCAAACTGCCCGATTTATTCCGGCTGGATTGCTTGGCATGCTCTACTGGTGGATGGTCACTCCTTTGCATAACTTTGTATTCGATGGAATGTTGCGCTGAATCGTAAAAGCGGCAAAATGTAGGCAGAGCCGTTAATTTGTAATTTGTGCCGACCACAAGACTTCCCTCATTTTTTGAAGACAACTAAAAAGAAGTTAGCCGTTTCAGCGAAATGCAATTGTTTAAATGTATGAACATTTGAATATATGAACATTTTATGCTAACCTGTGAGTACTATGGAGCAGAGGAACTAAATGCCGAGAGACAGCTTGCAGCATCCCAGGCCGCTTGATCGTTTCGTGGCGCTCGTGAAAATTGATGCTCGCGACCTGGCGATTCTTGTCAACTACACTCTTGTTACGGGTCTGCTTTCGCTTGCTGTGCCGCTGGCTGCCCAATCAGTGGTAAACACGATAGCCGCCGGCATTTTTTTGCAACCTCTTATTGTCATGACCGCTCTACTTTTTTCAGGTCTTGTGTTCTCGGCAACTCTCAGAATGTTTAAGCTGAGGTTAGTTGAGATCTTGCAACAGCGGATTTTTGCCCGAGTGGTTATGCAGCTTGGGGCGCGAATACCCAAGATTCAGGAGCAAGCTCTTTCTAAAGAATACATGCCAGAGCTGATCAACCGTTTCTTTGATGTGATGACGATTCAAAAATCCTGGGGAAAGCTACTTCTGGACGTACCTGCATCAATGTTGCAAGTTGCAATTGGTTTGATCTTGATGGCATTTTACAGCCCATGGCTTTTGGCTTTTGACTTTGCAATTATCGCTTTCATACTGATATGTGCCATGGTGCTTGGGACCGGTGGTATCAAAACAAGCATTTACGAGTCGCACGAGAAATACCGAGTCGCCGAGTGGTTGGAAGACTTTGGACGTTGCAACATCAGTTTCAAGACTCGTGGATTTCCGAAATTCATTCTTGAGAAATCAGATCTTTTGGTGATGAACTACCTTGAGGCGCGGCGCTCACATTTTAATGTTCTTTTCAGACAATCCTCCAGTACCTACATTTTTCAAGCGTTGGCTAGTGCAGGGATTCTTGCCATAGGCGGTTGGCTTGTGATAAATCGCCAGCTGACTTTAGGGCAACTTGTCGCAGCCGAGCTAATTGTTTTGAATATACTTTCGGCGCTGGAGAAGCTTATTCGTAACTGTGATACTTACTACGATCTTCTTACGGGTCTGGACAAAGTTGGTCATCTTATCGACCTGCCGCTTGAGCGAAGAACCGGCAGTGAAATAGCTGACACCGCTAATGGTGCTTCTGTCGTGATGCAGGACT
>CAZEQP010000197.1:0-6123 GCA_964514345.1 uncultured Candidatus Obscuribacterales bacterium | reverse complement strand
AATGTCCTTGACCAGAACTTTGTACATTCCTTCCGGATAGACTTCCCAGCCCATGTCGGACACTTTCAAAACAGATTCTTCCGCCTGGCGTCCGAACCAGTCGGGCGGCCAGCTTGGAGCAAACATTGAAAATTCTCTGGTGTAATAATTCACCGCCAGATAATCCATGCTGTCTTTTAAACCTTTTATTTCACCTTTAAGATCAGCAAACTCTTGCATGCCTGAAAGCGGCGCCGGAAGCTGGAAACACCCGGTGCTGACACAGCTGGGAAACAATTGATTAAACACTCTGTCGCGCAAATAGCACACTACATGATCGAAAGGATTCCAGACTCGAAGCGGCAGAAAAGGTCTCCAGTGATTGGCGAAAGATACAGGACTGTCCGGACAATGTTCTTTCAGGATATGGTACGCTTCTGCGTGCCCGGCAAGCAAATTTTTCACCGCGCTGAAAGCTCGATAATAGTCACCCTTAAATCCGGGCGGCCAGTAACCGCTGACATACCCCTGGTAAACATAAACCATAGGCTCGTTTACAGTATTCCAGTAATCTACATCCTCACCCAGCTCTCTGGCCAGAACCTCTGTGAAAAAGGCAAATTCGTCCACAGCCCTTGGGCTCAACCAGCCACCTTCGGCAGACAACCAGGCAGGCAGAGCAAAATGAAAAAGAGTGAGAAAAGTCTTGATGCCGTTTTCTTTTAGACTGCTTAAAACTCGCTTGTAATAATCGATGAGCTCCGGACTGATTTTTCTCTTTGAATTCGCCTGCGGTTCTTCAGGAATGAGAGCCGCCCAATTGACGCTTGTTCTAAAAGCATTGAGATTAAGCGAGGATAAAATATCAATATCAGTGGCAAAACGCTCGTAAAACTCAGAAGCTTTGTCGGCCACAGAACCATCGGCTATGTTACCCGGCTCGTGCGACCAGTTAGACCAATCGGACAGTCCCCGTTTTGCTTCTTCCCCGTATCCTTCAGTTTGAAAATGCGAGGCACTGGCTCCCCATAAGAATCCCATGGGAAAGACCAGTTTGTCTGCGTTGTTGCTTCCTCTAACTATCAATTGGAACTAATTTGGAGTAATTATTAAAAGAATACACTCTTTCTCTTGAATATTAGGGTAACCTACTCTAGTTAAATAGCAGAATTTTGCCTTCTTAATCAGACAGACCCCCATTGCCAAAAGGACACATTCACTTTTCCGGTTTTAAAGAGCCTGTGGGCTCCCCGTTCAGCCTGTACCAGTGGCTGGTCTGCTTAAATTCGAGCAACATTACCGTTATCGGTTGTGTTTTCGCTGTCACCTTTGCGTGCTTCTCCGGATCGCTCAGGTGTTATTTTCTGGCTGACGATTTCATGCATGTCAGTTACTTGAAACATGTATTCGACGGTCATTTCGACCTATTGTTAAAAAACTTCTGGTCCAACTGGATGCAAACCCAGGGCACAAGCTTTTATCGCCCGTTCATCAGTTTGACCATGGCCTTTGACTATTTACTCTGGGGCAGCTGGGCCTGGGGATTTCATTTAAGCAATCTGCTTTTTTACGCCGCGTGCGCTTTCGGTTTATATTTATGCGCCCGAGAATTCGACCATCACCGATTTGATGGTGCTTTCCCCCTGATCGGCGCTTTGCTTTTTGCCGTTTTTCCGCTTCACACCGAAGTCGCAAGCTGGGTAATTGCCCGCGTAGATAGCCTTTGCGCTGTTTTTTATTTTTTCTCCTTTTACTTTTTTCTCAAGCATCAGAATTTAAATAATTCAAAAGCGGGTAGAACAGCGCTTATTTGCAGTCTCATATTCTTTGCTTTGTCCTTATTGAGCAAAGAAATGGCGGTGGTTCTGCCGCCAACCCTGGTGTTTTATTTGTGTTGCTTTCAAGAAAGGAAACCAAACAACAATTTCGCTAACTGGTTAAAAGAACTTCTTGCCAGAACCGGCTATTTCTGGCTGATTTTGCTCGTTTATTTAGTTGTGAGAACTCTTTCTCTGGGCAGCGTTCTGGGTGGATATCAAGGTTCGCTTGGCATCACCAGTTTCAACCATCTGGTGGAAAAATTCTGGACACATGGCGGCTGGGATTTTTTCTTTTATCCATATAACAGAGAAGTTTTCCAGTCGGCAAGAGATATTGTCAGACTGACCAGTATTTTGTATGTAAGCAGTCTTGCCTATTTCACCTTGCTTACAGTCATTTTTGCATGCACTTTCAAACGCACTCAAAAATTACTTTTATTTTGTATCGGCTGGTTCGTTCTTGCCCTTGTGCCCACAATCAGTGTTTGGAATTTAAATGAAAGTCTTTGCGGCGCCAGATTCGCTTTTCTGGCAAGTGCCCCTTTTTGCCTTTTACTGTCAGCCTTGGTCACATCGCCACTAGACCTTTTATACACCCGGTCAAAGGCATGGATTAAGGTTTCGGCTAAATTCAGAACTTTGACTACATTATGCACTGCACTTTTGTTTATTCTTTTTTTGGGCACGTTCTTTTTTGCTTCAAGAAAAAACAATCAAGTCTGGGTTGAAGCAAGCTCAGAAGTGCAGTCGCTACGCGGCGCGATTGAAGAAGAGAGCAGAAGAAATAAATCAGACACAGACATGGCGCTTTTAAACATTCCCAATCGTTATAAAGGTGCCCATATGCTGTACAACGGGAGCATGCTTTATATTCTACTGAACTCGCCGCTCACCGACTCCTCACTGAATTTGAATGAGAAAGTGCATACTTTTGAGTCGGCACTATTTGGTCCTGGAGATTTGATCAATTTCGCTCGCTTGCAATCAATGATTCAACAACCTCAAAAATTCAGGATTTATTACTGGGACAGGGAAGCAAAAAAGCTGGCTCCCTTCGTCTTGAGAAAAACAAACACTAAAAATAAAGTGATCAAGGTTTCTTTTAATTTGACACCAGGAAAATTCGTCGCTTCTCCTGTCATAGATATCAACCCCGGTGATTTCGATTTTGCCGAAGTGGTAACAGACAAAACCGCCCCCGAAACGAAATTAGCGATGTGCTGGAATGAGCCTGACAAGCCCGACTTTATTTTAAAAAACGCTATCTTCACAAATTACAATTCAGACAAAAGTGCCTTTATTTTTCCTGTTACCGAACGCAAAAGCTGGCTCTTGTCAAAAACGGTGCACCGGCTCTCTTTTGTGCTGGCCGGAAAAAGCGAAGCAGTTCAAATAAGAGAAATTCGTCTGATCAAAGGAAACAACTCGATACCAGAATTTGTTTATCTCACCAATGATGGTCACTATAAAGGCAAAGACGGGATTGTGTATATAAATTCGAAAATGCCGTCCATTCTAGAATTTGGTTTTGATGTTCAAAATATCGAAGGCGCCGAAGGTATTTTGCTTGAAATTTCAAAACCAAATACCTGGTTTGAACATTACAGTAAAAGTTTTCGTGATTTCAAACCGAGCGACCAGGCTCTAACATCCAGAATCATCCCATCTCTGAAGGGAAATTTGAAAATTGAAAACCACACTTTAAAAACTCCAGGATACTACGAAATAAGGATAGCCGCCATAAACAAAAAGAATGAAATAGCAGGATTTTTCAGCGACCCATTCGTTTTTCAAATGAGTCATGAATGAATCAAATTAGTGAACTAATCGAATCAAATCACATGGACTACTCTTCCGGCAGAGTGCAATTCATTCTGGGGTCAGTCGCTTTGTTTTTAGTTTGTTTGGTCCTCAAATTTTTTGGTTATCCTGAATGTATCTCAAATTTACTTCCAGCTCTTGCGCTAAATTTTGCCGCATCAACTTTGGTAGGACTGGTCTTTTACGAAATTGCCAACAGATACGGAAACAAAATTCAGGCCGCTGCGGGGGTATGGGCAAGCCTGCTTTGGTTTTTCGCACCCGCAGGCGGAGCATCCGGACTCTTTTTGCCCTTTAACCCCATCATTGTTTTAGTGACACTATTACCGGTTTACTTGCACTTGCGCCTTGCCTTGCTGGAGGAACGGCAATACTACTGGTGGTGCTGGCTTGGATTGCTCATCTCGCTTCTTATTGGTGGTGCGTCTTCTTTCATCTTCAGTGCCGGGGGCATAGTATTGAGCGCTTTTTTCCTTCCAGGAAAATACACTTCCAGTCCTGTTTTTGCAGAACCCTGCCTTGACAAGCCGAAATTTAATTACACTTTTCTTTTATTGATTCTTGCCATGATGGTGGCATCTTGTTTTTACCTTCCCTGGACAAATGAAAGTTTGCCGTTTTCAATACAGATTGCGCCAGAACCCGCCGGAATCACACTGATCGTGACTTTGGCTCTTTCCATGTGCCTTTTTCTGCTGCGTCTAATGCTTGGCAAAGTTTTTATTGGTCCGGTGCTCTTTTTTCTTGCCTGGCTGTTGGCGGGGTTCATACCAGTTCCTCAGGTTCTCAATCATCACGCGTTTAATTTCGGAGTCTTGCCCCTGATACCTGTCGTGTATTTGATAGCAAGCTCCTGCTTGCCCATTTTTGATGTTTTGACTAAAAAACAATGTTTGATTTTTACTTTTTTAGGCTCGCTTACTGTTGGAGTCTTTTGCTGCTCTATTGGAATCGAATTTGCACATCGTCTGGAAAATTTGAAACAAGCTAGCGCTAAACAGGAAATTTTGCAGTCTGAAATTTCCAAAACGCCCGGTCGAGTAATCAATTTGCCGGCTAATTTAACCAATCACTCAAATGCTGAATCTCCCTTATTGCGCTGGAATAATAAGACAAGCAAATTGGAAAGAATAAACTATTCCGGTCTTGCTCATCTTTCACTTACAAGCAACGACTTTGTTGTAACGCTCCCAGAAAAGCAGGACATTTCATACCTGCCTGGTGACAACTGGGCTGAAGTAGAACAACTGCAATCCAAGCCATGGATCGAAAAAAACATCCATTATCTGAACCTATTCGCCGGCCCAGCCAGACGACAAAAAAACATAACCGATAACGGTAGTGTTCAAAAAGGCGACCTGGTTGTCCTTCTGTCGTCCGGCAAAATAAATCCTCGTCAGGCAAATAATGTCAGAATCAAACTGGCTTTTCCTGTCCGGTCTTCTTCCGGCATTAACTGGATTTGGAAAGGAAGCAATTGCGATAACCTTTGTTCAGCTCCATTAAAATTAGAAGGAGCTGATACCTTGATATTAAACTTGATAAACAACGAGCATTGGCAGATGAATGACTTTATTGAAAATTTCGGAATATCACTTTCTCCAGGGAAGCGAAGTCTGGCTATAGAGAAAATAGATTTATGAGCAATTCTTTGAAAATATCTTTGATACTGATTCTTCTATTCGCAGTTTTCATGGCTGCACAGATGAAAGCTGTTTTTGTTTCGCTAGTGTTGGCTCTGACCTTGTCTGCAGCCATCGCTCCTCTCGCTGAAAAATTCGAAAAATTCAAAATCCCCCGTTTTGTCACAGTCGCCTTAGTTTTTCTCACGGCCGGCAGTATTTATGCATTAGCGGCTGGAATGCTGTATCCAACTTTAAAAGAGCAGTCTCAGAACTTGTATGACAATCTGCCCGAGTACGGCAGAACTTTGAAAGACAGTTACAACAATCTGAAAGAATTGGCTGGAGAAAAAGCTTCCGCTCTGGAAATAGGCAGTGACGAGATACGCAAGCTTGTTTCGCAAGGCGTTCACCATGCACTTGACTTTTCTTCCAATATTTTTAATTGCCTCATCAGTGCGATTCTTGTCATTTTTCTCACCGGATATTTTGTCAGTAATGCTGACAGGCTCTGGAAAGAAGGTCTTAACTGGGTGCCTCCTGAATACAGACCAAGAATTTCTTCACTGATTAAACCGCTGGAAACAAGATTGGGCGGCTATGTGCGTGGACAAATTCTTGTGTGTCTTGCCGTAGGTTCAATTTTAGGCTTTGGACTTTTCCTGATAGGTGTGAAATATTCGCTTATTCTGGGCATTATCGCCGGACTGCTCAATTTAGGCCCTTTTGTCGGATCGATTACAGCCACTTTACTGGCAATACTGGTGGCGGCAAATCAATCAACTACTCACCTGGGACTTACAATATTGCTTTTCTTGCTGGAGCAGTGGCTGGAAAGCAATTTCATTACGCCTCAATTGCTTGGAAATGCAGTGGAACTG
>CAZEQP010000196.1:0-6138 GCA_964514345.1 uncultured Candidatus Obscuribacterales bacterium | reverse complement strand
CATATTGCCCAGGCGAAGGCTGTAATCGTCGAATACGGCAATATGCTTTCCCACACAGCCGTGGTCTGTCGCGAGCTTGGAATCGCCAGCATAGTTTCAGTCCGGGGACTGACAAACAATTTGCAAACTGGTGATTTGGTCGAAATTGACGGAAGCACAGGCAGCATAATAATCCTAGTCAAAGACCCTCTAGAAAGTGCAGCCTGATGGAAAGTGAAGTATCTAGCAAAGCCGATTTTTCGATAATCAAATATTCTCAGTGCTGGGAAGACACCAATCTGGTTTTGCAGGCTCTAGCGGTCAAACCAGGTGATATTTGTTTTTCAATAGCGGCTGCCGGAGACAACACTCTTTCTTTATTGAGCGGCAATCCGAAAAAAGTCATTGCCATAGATTTGAATTATTGTCAGCTGGCGTTGCTCAAACTGAAAGTTACTGCAATGAAAGAACTTTCTTACGATGAGCTTGTGACTTTGTTTGGATACAACCAGAAAAAAGAAGAAAGGCTGGGTCTATATTACAAATTGAGACCTTTTCTTGAGCCTGATGTGGCAGGATTCTGGAGCGAGAATCTGCACCTCATTGAAAAAGGCATCGCCGATTCAGGGCATCTTGAATCTTATTTCCGCATTTTCAGAGAACGCATTTTGCCCCTGGTGCACAGCAAAAGGACTATTGCTCAATTGTTTTCGCCCAGGTCAAAACAAAAGCGGGCCGGATTTTATGAAAATCGCTGGAACTCTTTGCGCTGGAAACTTATCGCCGGATTATTCTTTTCGCGTTACTCATTGCAAAAATTGGGACGCGACCAGTCATTTTTTCATTATGCCGAAAATTCACTTTCAAAACAAATATCTTGTCATTTGTTTGATGCACTTGTGAGTCAGGAACCCTGGCGCAATCCGTATCTGCACTGGATTCTTCTTGGCAGATACGACTTTGAAAAAAACATTCTTCCTTTCTGGTTGGAAAGAAAGAATTATGACAAAATCAAAATCAATCTGGACAAACTGGAAATCAGAGAAGACTCGCTTGAAGGCTTTTTGAGCCATTATTCAGGACCTCAAATAGATTGTTTCAATTTGAGTGATATTTTCGAATATATGAGCGAAAAGAATTTCATCAATTGTCTTGCCCTGATTGTGAGCAAAGCAAACAACGGCGCCCGCATGGCTTATTTCAACATGCTGGCTGAGCGTGTTTTCAGTTCTGATCAAATTGAAGACTGCGCCGTCAAACGTGCAAACCAGACATTTTTTTACAGCCGATTTGTGTCGGAAAAAATCAGAAAGGAAAATGCAACATGATTAGTCAATATTTTGGTCAGTATTATTTACCTGGGATGGCACTTCTAGCCACACTTGTGATTGTTATTAAAATTCTCTCTCTGGTGCCCATGACCTCAAATAAAACACAAGAATATGTGCGCAAAACATTGCATGTGTCGATGGGCTCTATATGCCTTTCTTTCCCCTGGGTTTTTCAAAGCGGAATGGTGGTGAGCCTGCTTGCCTTTTCGTCTACATTTTTCATCTGGCTAATCCGCAACTGGAAAGGATTTTTCTTTGCCAGAATGAAGTCGGTCATTTGCAGTTCTTCACGCCTGTCTTACGGTGAATTTTATTTCCCAGTGGCGGTTGCCGTTACTTTCATTTTGAGCGGGGCTGAGCCGGTATTATATACAATACCTGTTGCCATTTTGACATTTGCCGATGCTTCATCCGCTTTGTTTGGTGTCAAATGGGGCAAGCATCCATTTAAATATTTACCTTTCAAAAAATCATACGAAGGATCGCTTGCCTTTTTTACCGTCGCTTTTCTGGTGTCGTCAATCGGTCTTTCATTTTTGAGTGATCTGGAAACGACTCAAGTAGTTCTGGTGTCTTTGCTTCTTGCTGTATTCACCACTTTGATTGAAGCTCTCTTTCCAATCGGACTGGACAACATTATGGTGCCACTGGGAGCTTTGTTTATTTTAAAAACACATATGCCGATGAGCATTGAAGACCTTTTCATTAGACTTGTCGTCATGATTACACTGCCCGGACTTCTTTTATTGGACCAGCGAAAACTAAGTCTTAGAGGAAGGCAGGTTGGATGAATGTTTTAAATAAAATGGAAACTATAGCGCTAGGTGATGCCGGCAGAGCCAGTCTGTGGTATCAAGAAAATGAAATCGGATACCTGGGTAATTTTTACAGCCAGAGCAGTGAAATATCCAGCGAACTGCTCAATCTGGCCCAGGAAAAGTTCAGTAAAAACGGGGTCAAAACAATTTTTGGTCCGATAAATGGAAGCACCTGGAACCAGTATCGATTCGTCACGTCTGGATTTACTAACAAACCATTTGTGTTTGAACCGTTCAATCCAGAAAGCTATCCCCGTTATTTTATTGAGTTCGGCTTTGAAGTTGCCGCCTCCTATGAAAGTTCAATTTTGAAAACACAAGCACAGTTTGCTCAAAACATAACGCTGCCACCAGATGTGGAAATACGACAGTTCGATTCTTCAAATAAGAATGAATTGACTGAAATGTATCAGGTGGCAAGCCGGGCTTTCGCCGGCAACTTTTTATACTCACATATCAGTCAAAATGAGTTCATTGAAAAATACAAGCCGCTTATAGCCGGACTGGATTCAAGGCTTGTTTTAATTGCGGAGCAACAGAATAAAATAGTCGGATTTTTATTTGCCATGCCCTACGATTTTTCAAAATCTTGCCGCACTGTGGTGATAAAAACTTTGTGCCGTTTAAATGATGCCAATCTGAAAGGTCTTGGTCTGGCTTTAGTTAATAAGTGCCACCAGAATGCGCTGGCTCTTGGTTACACCCGCGCGGTACATGCGCTATACAAAACAGACAATGTATCAGCGTCATTCAGCACACACCATCAAGCCCGCGTTTTGCGCAAATATGCTTTGTTCAAAAAAAATATATAGGTGAAGGTTATGGAAAACATTTCAAACAATATAGTTCAATTATTCGACGAACAAGCATTGGCACAACCGGACGAGACTGCAATTGTCGAGTATAAACTGGGCAGAGCGCGCAGTATCACTTTTAGTCATATGCGCAAAAAAGTGCTGGACCAAGCCAAAATGCTCAAACGTAAAGGCGTGACTAAAGGCGACCTGGTTTTGATCATGCATTCCATGTCTAGCGATCTGTATATAAATATGTTGGCAGTTCTGCGAGTAGGAGGCATCTGTCTATTTGCTGATCCTTCGATAAGCAGAAAAACTTTTTTCCAGATGATAAAAATTCTGCGACCAAAACTTGTTATTTCACGTTTTATGCCCGAAATTTATTTTAAATCAATGCGCGGGACTATCGACATAACACCGGTCAAAAATACAGACGCCGCCTTGCTTACATTCACAAGCGGCACCACCGGTCAGCCAAAAGTAATAAAGCGCACACATGCTTTTTTGTTTGAACAATTGAATGTGCTGAAAAAAACGTTGCACGTACAAGGGGGCGAAAGAGAAATCACCACATTGCCTATGTTTGTTTTGCTAAATCTGGCTTGCGGTGCCACCACTATATTGCCCCAGGGAAATCTCAGTTCACCTTCCAAAATAGACATAAGCCAGCTGGCAAAAACAATCAAAGAACAGCGTGCCACAAGACTTTTGTGCTCACCCTCTATACTAGAGAATATGCTCAATGATTCAAACAAACTGTGCTTCGATGGTATCAAATTAGTTCATACCGGCGGCGGTGCTGTTTCATTGAGAACTCTAAAAGAACTTCCTGAAATTTTTCCTCAAGCACAAATAAAAATAGTCTACGGATCAAGTGAAGCCGAGCCCATCGCCGTGCTGGATTTGGAAGAAGTTAGTTTAATCGACATAAATAAATCCGGGCATGGCGCCGGAGTTCTGGTAGGACATCCGGTGTCCGGACTGGGGCTGACATTTGAAAAAATTGATGAGCTTGAAAATTCAAAACAAAACATAGGCGAGATTATAGTGTCCGGCTCTCATGTGCTCAAAGGCACGTGCAAAACAGGAGACATAGGCTATCTGGACGAGCAAGGCAGACTCTGGTTGGTGGGCAGAAAATCGCAAACAGTTTGTGACACCACCACTTCACTTTCACTTGAAACAGCCTGCGCTTATCTTGAAGGCGTGGCCAGAGCCGCCTTTTTCCGCGTGGGAGCCAAGTCCTATTTATATGTGAAGCTTTTGCCAGGCATAAAAGAAGTGCCGGAACAAGTTTATCGCTTTGCCGAAATGCACAATATAGACGAGCTGCGCATTCGCAGCGACATCCCTCTAGATAGAAGGCACAACACAAAAGTCTTGTATCGAAAGCTTATTCCGAACGATTGGCGTCGTACTGGGTGACCAGATTGTCCATTTCGGATTGTTCAAATGCTTCCATCTGCGAGACCGGAATGCTCATATTGGACAATTTGTGGGCATGTCCCAGTGTAACCATGCGGTCCATCACCTGAAATATATCTTCGATATGTCTTGCCAGGGCGCGTCCCTGAGGGATGATATTAGCCACAGGCGCATTTATATAGTATTCCGAAGCGATAACGCTGGCCGCGGCGGCGCTTCCTTCACCGGCTTTGCTCCAGGCGCACTGAAAACGAAGAGTGAAAGGCGCACCCGGATATGACATGAGTGTAATCTTGCGATTGAAACCTTGCTTGTTGAGATCAATTTCAGCCATTAGCTTGTCTATAGATTCAGGACCGCTGGGCATTTGACCTTGCATCTTGCCGACTGTGGTCCCGAGCTCCTGAGCCAGAAGCTCGACCAGACTGGCGAAAGCGGCAACTCCCTGTAAATCTACAGTTTTTCCCTGGGCGGCATTAGTGGAATTCATTGGCTTGAGCTACCTCTTAGCATCTCTATTAGTGACCTGCACGTACAATTTTGAGCAGTCTAAGATAAGATTCTACATGAAAAAGGACTTTCTTAGGTAAGAATGTGGATCAGAAATTAGAGTCTGCCGCAAGCACCCATGCCGTGTCTGTCTCTGCCGAGACAGAATCCGGCAACACGTCAAAAACATCGACTGTGCGCGAATGGCTTGAAATGATTAAGTTCGAGCACACTGTGTTCGCTCTGCCTTTTGCTATGTCCGGCATGATACTGGGATATACATCACATACCGGCGAAATAGCACCTGGACCCATTACCATTTTTTACACAGTCTTAGCCTTTGTCGGCGCCCGCTCAGCCGCCATGACATTGAATCGACTGCTCGACGCAAATATTGACGCTCTCAATCCAAGAACAAGCATTCGCGCTATCCCCAAAGGTCTTATCTCAAAGAAAAGTGCTTTGATTTTTTCTATTCTTTCATTTGCACTGATGCTCGGCGCGGCTTCTCAGTTACCGCCTCTTTGTTTGCAACTTTCACCCATAGCCGTTTTCTGGCTCAGCTTTTATTCATTCACCAAACGATTCACCTGGTTGTGTCATATCGTACTTGGCATAGCTTTAGGCGGAGCCAGTCTTGGCGGCTGGATTGCAGCCGGAGGAAGTCTGGCCACACCAGCACCCTGGATTTTGTCACTCGCCGTTTCAACCTGGGTAGCCGGATTTGACTTGATTTACGCCTGTCAGGACGTAGATTTTGATCGCGAACAAAAACTGAATTCGATTCCTGCGCGTTTCGGAATTGCAAAAGCACTTTTGATATCACGACTTTTGCATGTAGTGACAGCATCAAGTCTTATTGCTCTGGGACTACTGATGCAATTGCATGCTCCATATTTTGTGGGTGTCGCCATTGTTTGTGCCATGCTTGTTTATGAACACAGCCTGGTGAAACCAGATGATCTTTCAAAAGTGAACGCCGCCTTTTTCACCGTCAATGGTGTCATTAGTATTTTGTGTTTTTGCTGCATTCTGGCGGCGAAGATTTTTTAGCTAAATAAAGATGCATTTTTTGTTTCTAGCATTGACGCTTCTTGTATGTTTCATTCAGCCGTCTTATGCCGAAACTGAAGAAACAGAAGATCCAGTCACTAAGTTTTATGCAGGCAATTATTTTGATCACAGCAAAGTTTTCGAACAAATACTTAACTGGCAAGAAAAAGTGATTTTCAACGGTGGATCAGCAATATTTTTTCTTGATCCTGCCAAAATCATGAAGCCTTTATATCTTGGTTTGCC
>CAZEQP010000195.1:0-6140 GCA_964514345.1 uncultured Candidatus Obscuribacterales bacterium | reverse complement strand
CCGAAGAGGGGCATGGTGATTGAGTTCAGATGATAGTTGGCGATTGCAAGACGAGCCGATCCGGTGAGTTTCTCGTCGTTCAAGCGCCAGTCTTGAACAACATTCACCATGCCCGGAAGCAGTAGCGTGACCTTCATATCGGTCCAGCCGAAAGTTCTCTGGTCGTAGATGACCCCTTGCTCAGAGAAGCTCTGTGATTCGACCACCCACCGGGATGAATAGGGGTTGTCGCTTTGCGAGACTTTCTGATAGGACACTTTCATGCGACCGTTGGGCCAGTTGATATAGCCGCTTTGTTTGCGGCCCTGGCGATGGTCGTAAGACTCGATTGCACCATCTTCGAAATAGCCGGTGCGCTCGAAAGAGATGGTGTCAATCTTGGTGTAAACATACTTCTGAGCGGTGCTCGGATAATAGCCCACCTCGTGCAGGATGAGGATCTGGTGAAACTGCATCCCGCCCAGCACCATAGCTTGCGGGGCCAGAAGCCTGATGCGAGAAACGTTTTTGGTGCCGGAGAAGTAGATGCGCTCACGATAATTGTCATCCACCACCCGGTCGCCTTCAAGCAACAGGTTCGAGTTGATGTCGTACTCTCGAACCTGCAAGATTTTGCGTCCATCGGTGCCGATGAGAAAGCGCATTTTCAAAACCGGATCAGTTCCCGGTGCAGCGGAGAAATAGCGCAGAATCTCGGATGCCGTGCGGTCAGACCGGAATGTGATGCGGCCGGTATCACCGTTTGCAAATTCGGTTTCTGCGAAAAGAAGCGTGAACCCGTCCTGGGCATAGACCAGTTTGCGGATGCGCTGGTCATGGTTGCCGTGGAACAGGAGGACCCGCTCGTTGAGCTTCGGTGGAAAACTGAGAGAAACATCTGTTTCACTGCCGGAATCCGGCCGCCAGAGTGTGGGCAAATACCAGATGCCCGCACCCAGACCCAGAATACAAAGAGATAGGACGATCCATTTTCGCATGGTCGTTCTCCTGAGGTTGTCGTCCAGTCCGCATCACATCATCAAAGATGAGTGCTGCAAACTGGTCGATTGGTTTTGGATGAGACTTAAGAGTGCAAAAACTTTCTGGAAGAGCTGACAAAGATAGACAAATTGACTATTAGATTTTCAAGCCAAAAAAACCAAATAATCTTTGCTAATATTCCTGAATTCAGAAATTTAAGATCGTTTTTTACCTTTCCAGGGTGTCAATTTACCCTGTAGAGAGCCTTGAGTCAGAGTCTGGCTGGTCTGAGCGGTGATGGATTTCCACAAGCCGGACACAGTTCCTATGCCGGTGCACAGAGAGTCGGCTTCTTCGGATCTGTTAGTTTCGTAAAGAAGTGCGGCATAATTTTCCATTATCAGAGCCACTTCCGCATGGTTGTAGCCGAATATTTTTTGCTTTATGTTCATAGCTCGAACATAGAAAGGTTCAGCTTTTTCAAAGTTTTTCTGTCCGTGATAGATGAGTGCAAGTGAAGTGGAAATCATGGCCAGACCGAGGTGATCGCTGCCGAATATTTTTTCGTAAATCCCCATAATCCGCTCTGAAAGCGGCTGTGCATCTTCAAAATTGCCGATCGAATAATATAATTCAGCCAGATTATTGAGTGTGTTGGCTATTTCCAGATGGTCGGAACCTAGCGATTTTTCTTTAAGGGTTAGACAGTAATTGAGCACCGGGATTGCTTCCACTTGTTTGTTTTCTTTGGAGAGCGAGTCGGCAAGCTGGTCCAGTGTTAAAGCAACTCTGGGGTCTTTGTCATCCGTGCCGTCCAGCTGTTCCAATGCTTTCAGCCATGTGCTTGAAGCCATGGCGTAATCGCCTCTGCCGAAAGCCTGTCCTGCATCGAGTTTCAGTTTTTCCCAATCCATGTACTAACTCACCTTTTCTGGATGACTGTATAAAGTCATTTCCCGTTATTTCGTGTCCTTAAGCGCAAACAGGAAAGCTTTCACATTAAAGCGAAGCCCCAAAGAGTACTACACAGGGACATAGACTGATAAAAAATAGCTTGCTAGGGCAGTTGCGCTAGCAGCTAAATATAATTTTGCGCTAATAATGTCAAGTGGTAATGTCAAATGAGTAAAAAATATATATATGAAATTGCCACAAATTTTTTAGGTTAGAAGTATCACTATTTGTCTGCTCTAATCTGACTGGTGCACCTAAACGAAAAATTGAACCGAAATAGTTGCATCAGTGGAGAGACTACTCGTAGTCGGCAGCTTAACTCGAATTGCTGTCGATAAACTGAAACCAATAACAATGAAAGGAAGAACTATGAACTCTTCCAAGTCAGCCATCTGGGCTGTTTGGGCGATCATCGCTTCGGCTGTGCTCGTCAATTTCACATATGCATTCGGTCTACTGTCGGTCGGCATCGAGCCCGACATGAACGGTCTTCGTTTCCTCTCATTCAGTTCGGAGGTCGCCAATCGCAGTCTTGCAAACGGTGATGTGCTGGGAATTCTCTACGCCACCTTCACCCTTTTCAGCAATCAGTTTCTGCACGGAAATCTGGTTCATCTTGGCATGAATATGCTCGTTCTGGGACTTCTCGGCTACCAGGTCGAGAAACTCGTCGGTGCTCGGAGTCTCTGGATTCTGTTCCTGCTTGGTGGTGCCATCGGCACGCTTGTGCAGCACGCCGTCACCGACCCCGGTATTCCACTCATCATATTTGGTGCCTCAGGTGGTGTCATGGCCGTCTCCGGCGCTTATCTGGTGCTCTTCGCTACAGGACAAGTACCCAACAAGGCTTGGTACATCCTCCTGGCTGCGGTATCACTGGTGCTACTGGGTCACGATTTGCTTGCCGTTCTGGGTCTGGTTTCAAGCCAGCTCTCCAGCAACTCTATTTCGGGCGTCTGGGTGCATCTGTCCAGCTTCGGTCTGGGTGCTGCAATCGGCCTCTATTACAGCCTTTATTTCAACCAGACCGGCGCTGAGGAAACCGAATTCACTTCGGGCGGCAAGGCTTTTGGATATGCGCTTGCGTGTATCGCATTGATTTCCGGCCTGGCATTTGCCGGCGGAAAGTTCGCCAATGATGTCGACCAGCGTTTCTTCCATTATCAGGACGAAAAGCTGTCCTCCAGTCTGCGCCTTGAGCTGAGTAAGGCTGCCGGCGCGCTGGATGAAGCTCTCAAGCGTGAAGAAGTCGCCGCTCTGCTGGTAAAAACGGCAGCCGGTATCAAAGAGATGGACAACCAGGCTCAACTCTATGTCTATCTCAAGAAGAACCAGGCCGACGAGGCGATCAAGAACATGGGTGTCGTCAAACAATTCATCGGCGCGCTCAAGGCTTCAAACATCGCCGCCGAGGAGCTGATGAATAAGATCGAGCCCGAGTACAAGGCGTTTACAGCCTGTCTTGAGCAGATCCAGTCCTGGCATCAGGACGGTCTTACTCTGCCGTTTTCCGAGCTGGACTCGATTGCTGCACCGGTTATGAAGCAGCTTTATCCTGTGAATCAGGCCCAGAGTTTCTTGAACCAGGTTCTGACTGCAACCGGCGCTCATCTCTCCTCTCTTCCTGAAGGCACGCAAGTGACCAAGGAGATGGAGATGGAGGCCGTTTACCTGGTCGTCACCGGTTATCTTGAACAGCTGGCTGCTCCCAAGCAGTAAGCAAGTTCTACATCCCTCAGGAAGAGCGGGCGCAAGCTTGCTCTTCCTGAATCGACCCACCCACAAATGCACGAAAGGAGATATGAAAATGTCTCGAATTTTAGTCTATCTAGTTTGTCTGTCCTGTGCACTCTCAGTTTGCGCAGGAGGATTTTTCTACCTGAACTCATCTTCGGTAAAAACCGAAGATCCTTTTCCCAACCAGCACAAACAGACTGTGTTGATCCCTCGCCATGACGGCCAGGTCATTGCCTATTACGATTACGACAGGCAAGGACACGTCCGCATCAAGCGGCAGGGAAAAATCTTTTACGATGAGAAAAACGACAGTGTGGTGGAAACTACCACTTATCGCCCCGACGGTACAATGGACCGTAGCGATAAAGTTTTTCCATTGTTGAACGAGCAGAGTCAAACCGCTTACAGACGGCTTGCTCTCTTCGATCTCGATGGAGTCACATTCCTAAGACATGAGGTATACGGCAAAGAAGGCCGTCTTGTGCGTTTAGGCATGCGGCTTCCCGATAAGCAGTATCGCATCCGGTACTACTATGCCAACGGCAAAACCTTGCTTCGTGATCGGCATTTCACTCCCTACCCCGGTTCCAAATACCGTTACGTAGGTCTGCCGGCCGGAAGCAAAATTGAAGACCCGAGACTGCTCCTGCAAAAATACGTCCTGGATAACGAACGCACTTTTCGCACCGACGGCAGCCTGCAATCCGAGATTTACCGGTTGCAAGAGTCCTTCTATAAGCGATTCTTCAACACAAAAGGAAAGCGGATTGCAATATTCAGCCGGGAGGTCGGCGGCACGGTGAACGGTGAAATCTACACTGATGACGCCCGCTTTCTTCAGGTCACTTTCTCCAGGAAAGATGATTCTCTCCAGGCTTACTTCCGCCGGGAAAACGGTTCTTACTCTCAGGTCAGAAAAGTTTACGGAAACCGGTTAATTGACACCTATTATGGTGGCACACCCAACCGGCCGGTTTACGAGCAACACTGGCTGAAAAGCAAGAATGAGAAAGGCGAGCTTGAATATACGCTCAGCCACATTGTGGAATTTGGTGACGACCTGAGTGTAAGTCGGACCATCACTTTTCAAAGTGGCAGACCCTACAGTGTCGTTTATCCTCAGCCCAAATCAGCCACGCTTTTCAAATACGTCGATGAGCAGGGCTATGTTTTGCGCACAGAGGCCAAGCGTGGCCGTGAAGTTATTTCTTTCACCTTGCCCGACGAACAAACTGAGCAGGAGACAATCTTCCGCAGCTGGCTTGTTCGTTCGGCACCGGTCGATGTCGATTCGGTGCGCTTCGAAGATCCGTCTTCGCCGCCCTGGATTTACGATTACGACGACAGCAAGTTCAAAGATTTGAACTGAGCAGGTCACTGAATCGAGTAAACCGTCAGGAAAGGGCGCTGTAATGGTGCCCTTTTCTTTGTTCTCATCCGAGCGAAGAAAAACCTAACAACAAGGAGAACAACAATGGAAAACTCGTTTCCGTACCTTGCCGTGTCAATTCTGCAAGTAGCGCTGGGTCTATTTCTGGCTGAGGCGGGCATCAATATCGGCAGAAAATTGAAAACTACTTGGGGCGCTCTTGCCATTGGAGCAGTCTTCATTCTGGCCGTCGTGCCGATTAAGTTACTGCTCCAGCCGACCTCACCAGTAGCCGAATTGATTGTCCAATCGCTGTGCATCTGGTCGCTGATGTTTGGCGCAAGCATCGTCGGAGCTCTCAAACGGAAGGTGGAAACCGACAAAAACTAACGTCACTGAGTGAGGAAGCGCCGAGAGGTGCTTCCTCATTTTTGAAGAAATGAACTACTAAATACAATAGTAAGATAAATTTTATCCTGGTATTCAGAATTGATCTGACAAAAAGCATTTATGCCTGCCCAGGCATAAAAAGTAGCTGAAAATATGCTTGGGGGAGCATAAATGCTTTTCAGTGTAAGAACAAGCCGCTTTTTATTGTGCTTGTCTGATTTTCATTAGATCGTTGCAAGCGGCGTTGACTTGATCTTCGTCGACATACATTGTTTTTTGATAGATGGACACTGCTTTCTGGCAGTACTTCTCTGCCAGCTGCATCTGACCTGACGCTTGATAAACTTTGGCCAGTTTGTGAAAAGCAAAAGCCACCTGTTCGCTTATCAGTCCAAAGTTTTTTTCGTAAATAGCTATAGCCGGCTCAAGATAATTGCGAGCCAAATCAAATTTGTGCTGACTGAAATTGATAAAGGCAAGCTCAACCATGATTTCGGCTACCACTGAATGTTCTTGACCATAAGTGATTTCTGCCAGTTTGCAGGCATCTTTTAAAGAGACCAGAGCTTTATCAAATTTGGCCTCTTTGACATAGTGCAAAGACAGCTGTGTCAAAAGGTCGATTATTTCGTGTGGATTGCCACCTGTCAGTTTGAATCCTTCTATTTGACGCAATGCCATTGCTTCATCGAGCGAACAATCTTCGCCGGTGGAAAAATCAATTTCAGGC
>CAZEQP010000194.1:0-6151 GCA_964514345.1 uncultured Candidatus Obscuribacterales bacterium | reverse complement strand
AATATTTCCTCCGGGGTGGCAGGCACCGACAAAGGCGCGATCCGATTTTCGCTTGAATTTTCATACGAAAGAGCATTTTTGATGGCCGCATAAACAGATATTCCCAGAACCAGCGGCGGTTCACCCACTGCCTTGGTGCCGCGCACATTGGGAGTGTTATAAAAATCAATGGTGTCTATGTTGAAATTCTCAGGCACATCATTGATATTGGGGATTTTGTAAGTAGTGGGAGAATGATTGAGAAGAGATCCTTTATCCGTATAACGCAACTCTTCATTTGTCATCCAGCCGATGCCCTGCATAAAAGCACCGGCAATTTGTCCTCTATTTATGCCGGGATTAATTGATTTGCCGATATCCATCAACAGGTCAAAACGCTCAACAGTCATGGTTCCTGTAAATCTGTCGATCAATACTTCAGAAACCGCAGCACCCATCGTGTAATAAAGAAATGGCGCTCCCTGTCCTTTACTCCAGTCGAAATGAATGCCTTTAGTGGCGTAAAATCCGCGCTCACCAAGGGGCAATCGCGAGCGATAGGTTAAGAAAATAGCTTCTTTAAATGTCAACTTTTTAGACGAATTGTTTTTGTCGAATACATATCCCTCTTCAAAAAGGATATTTTCTGATTGCGTGGAAAGCTCGGCAGCAACAGCTTTCGCCATACTTTCTTTTATTTTTCGGCAGGCATCCACAGTGGCTGAACCATTTAAATCGGTCGCTGAAGAAGCAGCAGTAGCCGAGGTGTTGTTGTTTTTCTCGGTGGATGTTGCCATTACTCGAACAGAATTCACGTCTATGCCAAATTCGTCGGCGGCAAGCATACGCATGTTTGTGTTGACGCCCTGGCCCATTTCAGTGGCACCGGTTGAGACTTGTACCGAGCCGTCCAGATAAACGTTAACAAGTGCGTTGGCTTGATTCAGCATAGTGTTGGTGAAAGAAATTCCGAATTTTACAGGCGTCAATGCAATGCCTTTCAAATGCGCCTTTGACTCTGAATTGAACTTACTGACAGCTTCTCGACGTTTCTCGTATTCAGAACTGGATTTCAATTGTTCCAAAATTTTAGGCAAATTATTGTTCGAAACGACCTGACCAAAAGGGGTTGTGTTGCGAGTTTCGCCCGTACCGTAAAGATTTCGCTCTCTCACCACTAAAGCGTCAAGCTTGAGATATTGGGCAATTTCCTCTATCACATTCTCTATTGTGATTATGCCCTGCGGTCCGCCAAATCCACGGAAAGCGGTATTGGGAGGGAAATTGGTCTTACAGATTGTGCCTATTATTTGTGCGTTCTCAATGAAATAAGCGTTGTCGCTGTGGGTTAGTGCCCGCCCGAGAACAGCAGTGGATAAGTCGTTATACGCTCCGCCATCGGCATAAAGGTCGAATTTGATACCTTTGATCACGCCGTCATCGCCGAATGCCACTGAATACCTGTTCTGGAAGGGGTGACGTTTGCCTGTGTATTTCATATCGTCGTCTTTATTAAAAATGAGACGAGCCGGGCGTTTTGTGTGCAATGCAACCATCGAGGCCATGACAGCCGGATGAGTGGCCTGACACTCTTTGCCCCCGAATCCACCGCCCATGCGCTTTGTAATCACAACCACTTCGCTCTGAGTGAGACCCAGCAAATGGGCAATAACATGCTGAACTTCGCTCGGGTTCTGGGTGCTTGAATGAACGACAAGCTCTTTATTTTCACCCGGGTAGGCAATGCAAGCTTGAGACTCAAAATAGAAATGTTCGGCACCGCCCACAACAAAAGCGCCGTCAAGAACGTGCCTGGCATTTTTGAAGGCGCCATCAACGTCTCCTCTGTTTATTGAATATACTTTGTCAATAAAAGATTTTTTTGCTATAGCCTGATTTATTGTGAGAACCGGCTCCAACTCTTCCATTTCAAGCACTATTGCTTCTTTGGCTTTCTTAATTGCCTCTTTGGATTCGGCACCGATTACCACAATGGGCTGCCCGATAAATTGAGAAATTTCCTCGACCAACAGAATTTCGTCCTGAGTGATGGGACCAAAAACATTGTGGTGCAAGTCTTTGTGAGTAAGAAGACAAACCACTCCCGGAATTTTTTCCGCTTTTGAAAGATCCAGTTTCTTCACTTTGCCGTGGGCAAAAGGTGAACCAAGAAAACCCACTACAAGCTCGCCTTGTGCTTTAGGCATGTCATCGATATAGACCGATTCGCCTCTGACATGAGTATGCGCCGCATCATGCGGGATGTTTTTTCCAATTATCGACATGCTTCTATTTTTCCCAGGTCAAAGTAGAGTTTTTGAAAAATGTTTTCGGATAGTCTTAAACGAAAATCGACAGACCCACGAACATCAGAGATGGGTTTGATATTTGCGGCGGCAATTTCACCTGCTTTTTTAAATGTGTCTTGAGAAACATCTTTGCCGACAAGAAATTTTTCCACTTCTTCCGCCCGCACCACAACCGGGCCTACACCGCCCAGAGCAACACCAGCTGTTTTGATTTTATTGCCATCGATGTTTAAGCGAAAGGCGGCGGTAAACGACGAAATATCGAGGTGGATGCGGCGAGACACTTTGTACAATTTGATTTTTTCATTGGCTTCAGGCAGGGGAAGGTGTATTGCCGCTATGACTTCATCTGCGTTTAAATCCAGGTCTTTATAGCCTTTATAAAATTTGGTAATGGGAACCATACGCCGTTTGTGCTTGCTGGCCAGTTCCAATTGCGCATCCATAACAAACAAAAAAGGAGGTGTATCGGCTATGGGCGATGCGTTTGCCACGTTGCCGACAAGAGTTCCGGCATATCTAATTTGAGGCGACCCGAATAATTCGAACAGCTTGCTGAACTCGAAACACTTGTCTTTAAGGTATTCTTCGACCTGAGCCAGAGTGACGTTGGGACCAATCGTAAGCACGCCGTCTTTTTCCACAATTGCCTGTGAGTTTTGCAAGTTGGCTGTGGCTGCCATTATTTCAGGCACCCATTCCATCTTATTCATAACCACACCCAGATCAGTGCCACCGGATATGATACGAAGTCCTTTGTTTTTTTCTTTCAGTTCAGCCAGCTCTTCCACGCTTGTGGGAAGATAAACCTGATGCTGCCCGTTCTTGATTGAAACAGACTCGCCCTGCAATTTTTTCAACTCGGCAATGAAATCTTTGTCCGGATAAAGAGTCTGAACCGGCTTGTAATTCTGGATTTGGATGGCGCAAGCTGATTGCAATATCGACTCGTAGCCGGTGCATCGGCATAAATTTCCGGTCAATGCTTCTTTTGTGGACTGGCTGTCTATAGGCTTTTTGCAAGAAACAGCATTCTCACAAAGACCGGACATTGCCATAATAAAACCCGGCGTGCAAAAACCGCATTGAGCGCCATGCCCCTCTACCATGGCTTTCTGCACTGCATTCAGTGGCTCCTGAGCCGACACACCTTCAACAGTAACGATATGGCAACCGTCCATTTGCATGACATATTTGATGCAGGCATTGATTGGTTTGTATTGCAGAGCATTTCCATCCGGTCCGGGGCGTCCTTCAAAAACAGTACAGGCACCGCAATCACCTTCGGCACATACGACTTTTGTTCCGACCAGATGAAGATCTTCTCTCAGGTAGTCGGTTAAGGGTTTGAAAACACTGGCACCACTTATTTTCACCTGGTGCCCATTGACAAAGAAACTAATAAAATCTCGCATTGCGACCAAATCCTGCCAATATGCTTATAGAAAAACTATTACAAGCTGCTAATAGTAAACCCCCTCTCATTCTTTGACAATAGGATTTGTAGAGAGGTTAGGCCAGGTTCGCTAACTCTAGAAAAAGATATTCTTTGTTCGCAAATCATAAGCTCTGATAGGGTTCATAGTTCTTTTAAGTAGTGTTACACCCTCTATGTATCATCATTAATTATTATCGCAAAGCCTCTACGTGGTAGTCATGAGGCATCTATTTCGTTTTTAACTGGTTTTTACTCACTCTCGCTTTAGCCTCATCAAAACCGCTTCTCTCCAAAATGACACCCAAAATCTGGTGTCATGGCGAGACTCAAAGTTTACAAATCATCTGAAACCCACTCCAAATAAGAGGAGTTGAAAATGAAGGATTACATCGACCTTCTGCTGCTCATTGGTGCAACACTGCTTGTCGGTTACGGCGTGGTACCCACCACGGCATACACCCACATGGAGTACGGCACAATCGTCAGCGGCTACCTTCTGGTCGTCGTTGCACTTCTCTTCGCTTTGCCCGGCATAGCCATGGACATTTCGGAGCGCCTCCAGCGCTTCGGGAACATTTACCTGGCAGTGACAGGAACTGTCTACACAGTCGCGGCCGGGTCACTGGCCTTCGCAGTCACATACGGCATATGCCTTTCCAACCACCGCTCCTTCTACGGCGCGATTGGATTCGCCTGCGTAGCGGCTGCAATTGCCGTTTTCGGAGCAGTCGACAATTTCGGCTCGGCCATTCGCGCGAATCTGGCCCTGGCCAGGCTGCGCGTGAATCGCTGATTTTCAAGCTTATTCAAGAAACCCACCCTCAACAACAAGGAAAACTTATGCTCAAGAAACCTTGGGTTTGGCTCGTCGGCGGACTTGCCGTCGTAGCCGCTTTCATTTTCTTCGCCGCTCCACTGATCGGTCAGTACGGCGCCAACAAGACTTTCAACGAGAACCTCGCTGTTCTCACAGTGAAGTCCAAGGCGCTGGTCGACAAGCTCAACGAGCCGACAGGCAAAACACTCATTGCCGACGCCAAGACCAGACTGGAGCGCTTCTCGACTCTGCAGAAGGAATATTTCAGCGCTCATCCCGACGCCGCCAAGACCGGCCCCAAGCTGGATGAAATCATGGTGGTGCTGAACGACATGCGCGCCGCTTCCGCCGGCACAAGCGAAGACCTCAAGACTGCCGTTCAAGAATTCGAAGTCGCCATGAGCGTCGTCGTATATCGCAATCCGCAACTGTTTGCCGCTCGCCAGTCTGAAGTGAAGGCAGTGGTCAAGGACGCGATAACCCTGTACACGCCGGTCGCACTGAGCGATGACGTGGTCAACCAGGTCGACGTGGTGATCAGCTTCCAACTTCGCAAGGCCGGCCACGGCACTGGCGCCAACATGACTCCCGACGAGCTTGCCGCTTTCAAGAAAGAGGTCGTGAAGACCTTGCTCGACAGAGCGGCGACTCGTCTCAAGAGTGCCCCGCAGCCCTAGCGGCTGAGGTGAATAAGACTTCCCAATTCTAACTATGGAGAAGGCTTCGTCGTCCTGAGTGACGACGAAGCCTGACCAAAACTCACTCTCCACCTGCAGAATCAAAAGGAGTCCAACATGCAAGGACAGAACAAATCCGGTGTGACGCAGTCGGGCAGCAAAGTTTATTCTTGCGCCTGGCGGCTCACAGCCGACTTGTATGACGTCCCAGTCGGCACCACTTTTGTGTGTGCCAACAAGGAACTGATTTCTTTAGGTAGCACGCTTGCGCGTTTCAATCGCAAGCAAGACAACCTCCGATTTGTGCTCGCACCGCCGAACCAACAAGTGTCCGAAACTGCGCGAGGTAAGAAGTAATGCGCGGTCTCATCATCGGCGTCGAGCCCATCGAACAGATTCTATCCGGACTCAAAGTCTGGGAGATTCGTGGATCCGCAACTAAAATCCGCGGTCGCATCGCTCTGATCAAAAAGGGCACCAAATGCATCGTTGGAACGGCGGACATCATCGCTGTCTACGGTCCTCTTTCTCTTGCCGCGCAGCGCAAGCACGCCGCCAAGCATCTTCCCACGCCGGAAGAGTACCGCAAAGGTTGCTATCCAAATACTTTTGCATGGGAACTGTCCAATGTCCGCAGGCTGAAAAAGCCCGTTCCATACCGGCATCCGTCGGGTGCGGTCATTTGGGTCACGCTTCCTACCGTCATTTTGAAGGGCAATTAGCTCTATGCAGCGGGCGGACGAGTCAATTTGCATTGACTCGTCCGCTTGCTTACCGCAGGAGGTTCCGACTGCATCGGCAAACCGACTTGTCAGTCTTGGAGTTCGGTGGCTCAGGTGACAGCTTTAGATGCTGTCCTGAGCCACTTGCTCAAAACGGTAAGTATTCGGTGAGCACAGGAGAGTAAGTTTTCCTGTAAAACCGAGTATTT
>CAZEQP010000193.1:0-6156 GCA_964514345.1 uncultured Candidatus Obscuribacterales bacterium | reverse complement strand
GAAGCGGACAAACCGGCGGCGGCGGTGGTGGTGGCGGCGGCGGTGGTGCTGCGGCCAGACCCGGCATTTCAGGAACAGGTGTTGCCTGCGTAGCGGCAGAAGCGGCAGACAAATTTTCCGAATTCAATATAGATCCAAGTATGGCTCCAATTGCAGGGGGCGGAAGGGCCAAGAGACAAGGAGCAGGTCAAAAGAAAAGCGGTACCATGGCATCCTTATTCGGACTGGGAGCTTGCTTAGCTCCGGTTGGAACATTAGGTTATGGCGCCAGAACAGTGAGAGGATGCGATGGAAACTTTGCCAATATCCTGAAAAACTTCTTCCAGAGATCGGCTAACCATCCCGGCGTCGGCGCCAACCCGGACGCTCTGGTACCAGGTCTGCCAAACGCCGCCGCAGATAAAAAAGCTAAAGACGCGCGCCCTCTGCAGCAGAGACAGGGTGCTCAATCACAAGGTGCAGGTCAATCGGCAGGAGCCGCCAATACGGCTGCTGAAATAGGACACGAACAAGCCGACAGCGCCATCACTTATGTGGGCAGCTATTTGCGCAATTTCACCAGCGACGCCGGCAATAAATGGAATCAAGTGCGCGACAAAATATTTGTGCCTATAGGCATATTATTGCTTTTGCCCGGCGCACTTATCACACAGATGCGCGCCATTATGGCCACATCCAATCCTGTGCTGGGAAATGTCAACCCGCTGGAAGGTATTTATCGTTCTATGGTGGCAGTATTCCTCCTGCCTGCCACATACCTGGTAATGAATTACGGTATAGACATAGCCAATTCGATCACATTGAGTATTGCGGATCAGTACCAGCAAATATTCGGCTCAGATATGTATGAAGACGCCGTATGCGCCGAAATCAAAGCTATGCCGTTCAGACTGCCGGAAGAAAACCGCAATACAATCGACATGCCCAAATCATCCATGGGCGAAATTCTGGTGGCAAAAGCTCCCACTCCCTTCGCCAAATTGGAAGCGGCTCTTGTAGCTGTGAAAATATGGGATCCTTGCGTGGGCATATATATAGTTCCTCCCGACCGGGCTGATGAGGTAGTACCATCTGCGGTGCATGCCGCCCGTCTTATGTGCAACACAAGCAATTGCTCACTGGTTACGGCATGGAATGTACTTTGTGCTTTCCAGGTCGCATTTTTATATTATCTATGGTGCGTGGGACCTGTAGTGGCCGGTCTGTGGACCTGGCCCATGAAGCAGTTGCGCGATGCTCTTCCCAACTGGATTGAAGGTGTCGTCACACTTTGTTTCTGGTCTTTATTCTGGAACACGGTTGTATTCTTAATGGCGGCTTTTAGAGGAGTGGATGAAACAGGCACTCTCATCATGCTTGCCTTGAATTCACTTGCCTGTCTTTCGGTCAAATATGCTTTCGACTTCGCTGGATTAGCCAGAGGAGTCGGACAACAAATTCAAAAACTGGGCGACAAGTTTGCAAACACAATGCACCAGGAAGCCAAAAAGAATAAGAAAGGCGGCGGCGGCGGCGGCAAAGGCGGCGGCAAAGGCGGCGGTCCTGGCAGAGGTCCTGGTCGTGGTCCTGGTGGTGAGCAACCTGCTCCGTCCAGCCCTGGAGGTGAAGACCCACCAGCTCCTGACGTCGTAAACGGTCCTACAGCCGCACCTGCAGGACCTCTGGAATCGACTCATCGCGAAGATATGGTTCCCTACTACGCAATGACCATGACTGAGTCCTTGACCACTAGTGGCACTACCAGGGGTCCATCAATTGCCGATCGAGTGGCCACAGAGCTTGCAGGAACAGGAAACTCGCCTACCGAAGCGCACAGACGAACGGGTGAGGCATACGAGAGAGCCATAACCGAAGCAATCGCCGCCAGACTGCGTGGTCCCGGTGGTGCTGAACTTGCACAGCAGTACAATGGCCTGAGACCGGAAGAAAGAGCAGCCTGGGTACAACAAAACATTTTCGGCGGTCGTACAATCGATCAAGTCATTCAAGCTCAAAGACAATCTGGAGCTTTTGAACGTCTGGCCGGATTATCAGGTCCAGCCGCCAACGCTGAGGCAAGAAGTCTTGGACGCATTGCCGCTGCTGTGCTCACAGGAGGTCCGGTAGGTCATCATCAGGGACACCTCACTGCCAGGTTTGTTGAAGGCGGTGGAATCGAGGCCAACATACACTACTACAGGAATCTGGCCGCTGGTCAGTCTGCAAGGACTGTAGAGAGAAAAATGACGCCCAAAGTGCCGGCCGCGGAAGCTACTGCGACCACGCCAGCCAGACCTGCCTCAGGTGGTGATGACACTTCTCGCGTAGTTCAAACCTATCGCAATGCCCAGGAGGCCCAGGCAAGGATTCAGGCTCTTGACGCACCGGCACTGGCTAATGCACCGACACGCGCCAGAGAAGCTTTACCTCCTACTGCTGGTAATAGAAGAGAAGAAGCCATAGCACGAGCCAGATTGGTACCTGGTGCCACAACTTACGAGCTGGACGGCGTTGCTCATCCGCTACCGCCTGTGGTGCGACATCGTGACGGCACGATGGAAAGAGACGGGCGTCCAGTCAGTCAGGAAGAACTTAATGCCATGATGGAGCAGCTGCGACAGAAAGCAATTGCAGAAAATCAGCAGCACTATCACCATCCTGTCACCGGCGAGATGATCTCTGTTACAAGATCCAGATCGGCCTATGATCCGCATCATGTTCCAGGTACGGTAGCAAGTATCGATCCGGTCACAGGTAGACCAAGAACGACTGCTGCTGACGATGTGCCAGGCACAGTTGTAAGACCAGTCAGACGCGACAGAGGTATACCAGGAGAGGGAGATCCGACGGTCATTCATACTGCCGACACCAGTGGTCGACCCATTCAACCTGGACAACCGATACTGCGTGGTGAAGTACGTCACTCACGTCAGGCAGGAGATGAGCTCAATGTCATCGCCACCCCGGAAGATGATATTGAAAATCGTCTGGGCAGACCGGGCAAGGAAAAACCGGATGATACCATGCTCGCCACCAACGATTTCAGCCGTGGCCCGACTAATTTAGGTCGCGCCGGATTGGAAGACGATCCGCAAATGATCGTTCCGGCTGAGTCTGACTATGATCCGATGGATCCGAATCAGCAAGCTCTGAAAGGTCAGCTTGAAACTAATATGGTTCAGGATGATGATCCAAGCAAATTGAGACAGGATCAAGAAGGACTGCAGGGCAATCTAGCCGAATCACAACCAGGACTTGAAAGTCAACTTGGTATGTTCGGACAACCTGGACAGCCTGGACAACCTGGAATTCCCGGACAAATGATCGATCCCCTCACCGGACTGCCCATAAATCAGTCTTATGAAGCCGGTCTGAATATGGGTGGTGGCATGTTGTTGAGTGAAAATGATCCACGTAAGCAACAACAGCAAGATCATGGACTCACTCCTGAACTTCAAGGCCATATACAAAGACCGCAGCCAGGACAACCAGGATACCCACCTGCTGGTTATCCAGCCACTGGAGGCGGACAACAAGGTCAGGATCCCAAACTGGCAAGACAAGAAGGCCAGATGCCTGGACAGTTTGGCCAGCCGCCTGAAGTGGAAGATAAGACCGTCTTCGTGCCTGATCATGGACTCACTCCAGATTTGGGCAACATAAAAGGTCCGGATAAGAAGAAACTCCGCGGAATTCTTGGAGACGCTTTCGGCCGGATGAATGAAGAAAGCGAAGATGAAGAGGAAGAAAAAGATGATGATGAGGAAAAGGACCAGCCAGGTCCAAATCCGAATGAACCGCCGCCCTGGGCCCGGTAATTCATCTAAATAGAAAAATAAAAGAGACTGGTCTGAAAACCAGTCTCTTTTACTTTGAATGGTTTCTTATCTTGAAGAACCGGTCAACTTAGCCAGTTTTTCTTTAGCCGCACTGAGTTCATCTTGCATATTAGCCATTTGCAAGACTTTCACATAATTGCCCAAAACTTGAGCCAGAGCCACTTTGTTATTGCTGTTTTCTAAAAAGCCCACTGCCTTCTTATATATATTGACCGACTCAGGAACTTTTCCTTTCATAAAAGCAAGAGTGGCAAAATTGCTGTAAATAGATCCCAGGTTGGAATTCACCAGTTGATTATTCGGATCTAGTTTGTGAGCCTCTTCCAGCTTGGTCAAAGCAATATCCAATTTATTTTCTTGTAATGCTTTTGCCGCTTCGTTATTAAGTTGCAGGCACCGCACCTGGGGACTGGCATTTTTCATGCTCACTTCATCCAGTTTATTGCCGGCAAAATTAATCGGTCGGGAGGCAATGGTGCTCTGACTCAAACTGTACAAATAAATAATAGTGGCTATGTCATTTGCCGATAAGGTAGCTTTGTCACCTGAATATACGGTACTGTACATAACATCGCCCCGCTCCGAACTATGTCCGGTAATCCCGATGGCATGCCCGATTTCATGCAAGGCTACTCTGGTCAGGTAGGCTAAATCCATTTCGCTTGCCCCCGGTGGAGGCATCGTCAGTAGTATCATATTTGCAGAAAGCAATCCGTTTGCCGTAGGCACAACCTGAGTATTTCCACCTTCATTGGGATTCATCAATACCTTTTTGTCGTTAGTCCAGCTGCAGACAATTTGTGCATCCTGAGCTCTTGCAACTTGTCTAAAAGCAAGCTTACCTCTTGCCGCTGTCTGCCAGATTTTGAATGCATCCAGCACGGATTGAGTAAATTCCGGTTTGAAACCAGGAACAGTAGAATTTGATTCTATATAAAAACAAATCGGCTGTTTATTCCAGCGCGTCAAACCTTTTCTGGCGATTTCATCAATATACCCCTTGCCGGAGCCCGGGACCTGACTGAAAACAGGTTGACCGGCAATAAAAGAGAACGAAAGCAGAGAAAGAAAAATCTCTCGTCGTTTTAGTTTTAGGGTTGATTGGAAGGATAAATCCACGGCGCGCTGTAATTTGATTTTGGATGGTTCATCGTCCACTGGGGCGCGGTGGCAATCAATACTCCCAGCATAATAGACATGAAAACGGTTCTAGGCGTAATTTTTGCCACTATTAATACTCTTAAGTGAGGTTCTACATTAGATACCTTCCACAGTAACTGAGTTGTAAATCTAAAATAATTCGTGACTACTTATGCTTTGGTTTGGTCAGCAATTTGGCAGTGCCGTTCTTGCTCACTATAGATCCGCCCAGATCCATGTCGCTTGAAAAATCGTTGGTGGGATAAGCTTTATAAGCTTTAGGCACATCCGCTTTCTTATATTTCAGCACTGCAGCAGTGGCAGTGTCGGCTCTGTTTTCATTGCGACTGGCAACTTTTCTTGGGGGTTCCTGAGGTGGCGGCATCCGGTTGTGTGGATTTACCGTTTTCACTTGAATCGGTTTATTGTAGTGATATTTACGCACACGAGGAGGAATGGTAGTAGTCTGAGTTTTAGTTTTCTGCGTGACCCAGGCTTGATTTGATTTGGGCATAGTGCACCAGAAATAATTTTTCAGATTGGGCGTGCCTTTTGTAAGGCCCCTTTCCCATCCTCCAACTTGAGTCGTGCCGACTGTATATCGGATACCCGGCTGCATTCTTGCTTTTATATCGGCAGGCAGGTTGGGGTCTGAGTAAGTGCGTGTGACTGTCGTTTTGGTGATTTTTTTGCCCGGCACAACTATTTCTTGAGCCAAAACAGGTCCAACCTGGACAGGTATGAGTACAAGAGCTAAGGCTAGTAAGTGGTTGGAAAGTTTCATTGACTTGGAATTGAATATATTCGACTTAGTAAGGAGATAAACGAGCTTGCCAAGCCCTGCTCTAATTTGCTAACAGTCCTATTTTCCATACGTTACGAAGAAAATGTGGCGGTTTGGTACCCAAATTTGGTGGTATTATTAAATCTAAGTAACTTTAGTATAACAAAAAAGAAATTAAGTCGGCAGCTCCATTAATGGCAAAAGTCCTTTTAATTGAAGACGATGAAAATCAAGGCGAAATGGTGCTTGAATGGCTTGAATTTGAACATTATCTGGTCGAGTGGGTGAAAGATGGGATAGAAGCTGCCGACATGCTTAAGTCTTATCATTACGACATTATTCTCATGGACCTGAACCTGTCTAAAATGGACGGTTTTGAAGTTTGCAAATTTTACAGAAAACAAGGCGGACAAT